>WJKZ01000029.1 GCA_014728785.1 Candidatus Omnitrophota bacterium | reverse complement strand
TCGCCTACAGAGACCACATTATCAATGAAGCATCGCGTTTAGGAATAGAGGTGGACATGAACCTGACTTTGTTGGAACCCAATGTGCTTATAGGTGTATTTATAGGTGCTATGATGCCTTTTGTCTTTTGTTCTCTGAGTTTGAGCGCTGTAGGTCGGGCAGCCGGTTCAATCATTGAAGAAGTCCGTAGACAATTTCGTGAAATTAAAGGGTTGCTTCAGGGAGAGTCTAAAGCCGATTACACCACCTGTGTGGCTTTAACTACCAAAGCTGCTCAAAAAGAGATGATTTTACCCTCTCTTCTGGCCATAATAGCTCCGATTTTAACCGGTCTGCTTTTGGGGGTAAGAGGAGAAGTCGGTCTTCTTGTGGGGGCTCTTGCTTCCGGTTTTGTTCTGGCAATAATGATGGCCAATGCCGGAGGCGCATGGGATAACGCCAAAAAATATATCGAGGAGGGTAACCTTGGAGGCAAGGGTTCTGAATCCCACAAAGCAGCGGTTACCGGTGATACGGTAGGGGACCCTTTCAAAGATACAGCCGGGCCTTCACTAAATATTTTAATTAAGCTAATGTCCATGGTTTCTATCGTCTTTAGCGGGCTTATAATTACTTATAGTTTATTTAAATAACCGGCTTAATTTCGGCAGTATATCTTTTAACCTTTATCAGGTCTTGCTTTTTTTATGGGTTCAGAATTAAAAGATTATCTCCGTCTTAAAGAGGAAGAATGGGAAGATATGTGTATCCGCTGCGGAGGTTGCTGCGGAGCTTTTGACGATCCTTGTGAGCACCTCTGTAAAGACGGCAACGGTAAATATTACTGTGATATTTACCTTCACCGATTTGGCCGCAGACGCACAGTGTCGGGAGAAGTTTTCGATTGTGTACCGGTAAAAAAGATACTTGACCGGCACTGGAAAAATGATTTTTTATGTGCTTACAAGCAATATCGGCCTTTCCCGTGGTTTAAACTAAAATAAATTCTCCTTTAATATCTTATCGATTTCGAAAGCGCCTGTTTTTGAGCTTCCGGGACAAAATTTATATAAATGAATAGAATTGTTTCAGTAATAAAAAAAGCTGAAAGAGAATTAAAAAGAACTGAGATAAAAAACCACACGATAGGCGCTTACCTAAGCGATCCCTATCAGATTCTGATAGCTGGCATTTTAAGTTCACGGACCCGCGACGATGTTACCTTCTATGCCAGTAAAAGGTTATTTTCGGTTGCCGCTTCTCCCCGGAAGCTGGTAAAGCTTTCCCTAAAGCAGATATATAAATTGATCAGGCCCGTGGGCTTCTACAGAAAGAAAAGTAAGAATATATTGAAAGTAAGCAGGGCTTTAATCAGGGATTTCGGTTCCAAAGTTCCTCAAAGCCAGGATGATTTACTCAAATTACCGGGCGTGGGCAGCAAAACCGCCAATCTTGTTTTAAGCCTGCTCTACCACAAGCCTTTTATCTGTGTGGATACCCACGTGCACAGGGTATTCAACCGGTTGGGTTTAGTTTCTACCCCCAAGCCCCAGGAAACCGAAAGGGCGCTACGTCTATTAGTGCCGAAGAAATACTGGTCCAGGATTAATCCTGTTTTTGTTTTGTTCGGGCAGAACATATGTCTTCCCTTATCGCCTTATTGCAGCAGGTGTAAGCTGAGGTCGCTTTGCAAGCGCAAAGGGGTTAAGTATGCAAGGTAGGATAGTGTCGTATTTTCACCTGCTTTTATTTTAATAGTTACCAGAATTGTGGGCAGTTACAGAGAAAAGTTGTTTTCGGTAAGGAATAAGTTTTACAAGTAAAAATCACCCTGATATAATATCGTCTAAATCAGATAAGCCTAACAGGAAATAAAGGAGGTGTGATGATTATACCGGCATTGTTAACCGACGATAAAAGGAAGCTGGAAGATATGCTGAATCTCTGTAGCAGCTTCAGCGATTTTCTGCAAATAGACATAATGGATGGAAAATTTGTCCCCTCCAGAAGTATAAAACTGGAGGAGATAAACCAGTTAAAATCTCCTATTGACTGTGAAGCACATTTGATGGTCGCTGAACCTATGGCCTGGGTTAAAACTTTAAGGAGTTCGGAGCTACAAGGATAATTTACCATTTTGAGATCAATGCCGATCATCGCAGGGTTATCTCTTTCATAAGAGCGAACCAGATGCAGGTGGGGCTGGCAGTCAATCCCGGTACCCGTCTGGATGAATTTCAAAACCTTGTTGAGTCTATAGATATGGTTTTATTTATGGCGGTAATACCCGGATACTACGGTTCAAAGTTTATCCCGTCGGTGCTGGATAAAATCAAGGGGTTCCGCCGCAGGAATCCTCAAAAGATTACGGGTATTGACGGTGGAGTTAAATTAAGTAACTTAAACGACGTGAAAGAAAGCGGCGTCGATATGATATGTGTGGGTAGTGCAATTATGGAATCTCCCGAGCCGGCTAAAGCTTTCGAAGAATTCAGGAAAATAACCGATTGAGGCGGGAGTTCCTGTATTTTCAAAATTCAGATGGCTTAGAACTTTTGTCTTTATTGAGGTGATAATAATATTTGAACGCGGTCATGAAATTAATAAAAAAAATTTTTTTCATATCGTTGTTTATCGGTATCCCGGCTTTTGTGGGTTTTTCTTATCTGAATCCTGCCGGCAAAGAAACAGATTTACAAGTTAATCCGGATAAGGATTCGGGC
>WJKZ01000028.1 GCA_014728785.1 Candidatus Omnitrophota bacterium | reverse complement strand
TTAAAGCTAAGCAGTTAGGGATAAAAAAAATAGTTTGCGCTTCTTCGAGCTCCTTATACGGAGAACGTACCCGTTTTCCCGAAAAAGAAACCGACGCGGCCAGGCCGGCTTCTCCCTATGGAGCCACAAAGCTTATAGTAGAGTATTATTCGCAGCTTTTCAGTAATTTATATGGTATGGATATAGTTAACCTGCGTTATTTTAATGTCTATGGTCCTCGTCAATCCCTGGATGATGAATATGCCGTCGTTGTTCCTAAATTTATTAATTGCCTTTTAAGGGGAGAATCTCCTCCCGTCTACGGAGACGGCAAGCAGGAGAGAGATTTCACCTTTATATCCAATGTAGTTGACGCTAATATCACTGTCCTCGCAAAAGATGGCCTGGCGGGAGAAATCTTTAATATCGGCCTGGGTTCGCCTAAATCGGTAAATTACCTTCTTGATTCTTTGAAAAGTATCCTAAACTGTGATATAGAGCCTCGATATCTTCCTCCCCGCCAGGGTGATGTAAGAAAAACGCATGCAAGTATCGAAAAGGCAAAAAAAATGTTAGGCTGGCAGCCTGCGGTTAATTTTCAGGACGGGCTTAAAATTGCTGTTGAGTGGTTTAAGAATAACAAATCATAGGTTCTAATTTAAATTTCTAATGTTATGAATATATTAATCACCGGCGGTGCCGGTTTTCTTGGTTCTCATTTATCTGAGAGGCTTCTTAAGGACGGCCATTTCGTATTATGCCTTGATAATTTCAGTACCGGTTTCAAACAAAATATAGAGCCTTTGATATCCAGGCCGAATTTTAAATTTCTTGAACACGATATATCAAAACCTCTGACTATAGAAAGAGAATTGCACTGGATATTTCACCTGGCATCTCTCGCATCTCCCAAACATTATCTTAAAAACCCTATCAAAACCTTAAAATCCGGATTATTAGGAACTTATAATTGTCTGGGAATTGCTAAAGCAAAAAATGCCAAATTCTTTTTAAGCTCGACTTCCGAAGTTTACGGAGACCCCCAGGTTCATCCCCAGCCCGAGGATTACTGGGGAAACGTCAATCCCATAGGAGTAAGGGGTTGTTATGACGAATCAAAGCGGGGAGCCGAGGCAATAACTTATGCTTATATGCGCCAGCATAATGTAAATATACGAGTGGTAAGGATTTTTAACACCTACGGTCCTAATATGCATCCTGATGACGGAAGAGTTATCTCAAATTTTATAGTCCAGGCTCTGCGCAACCAGGATTTGACCGTTTGCGGTGACGGTAGCCAGACCCGTTCGTTTTGTTATGCAGGAGACCTGATAGAAGGAATTATCGCAGCTATGAGTTCCGATTGCAGCCTCCCTATTAATTTGGGTAATCCTAAGGAGGTCAGCATGAATCATCTTGCAAAGTTGATTTTAAAATTGACCGGTTCTAAATCAAAAATTAAATATATTGATTTACCCGAAGATGATCCCAAAAAGCGTCAGCCTGATACAAACCGGGCGAAAAAAATACTGAATTGGTATCCACAAGTATCTCTGGAACAGGGTCTTATAAAAACCATTACTTATTTCAAAAAAATTATATAGTTAATGAGTCGATGAGTAAATATGTATATTATATAGGTAAATATAATAGGTCTATATAGGATATTTTACCGCAGGTAAGCATCCTTGTATCTACACATTTACACATCTGCGCTTTTACTCATTTACAGACTAAGTAACATGAAAATCCCCTTATTAAATCTAAACCGGGAGTATAGTTATCTAAAGAAAAAAATAGATGCCCAAATACGGAACTGTCTTTCTTCCCAGCAATGGATTCTGGGAAAGCAAGTAGAAGAATTTGAAAGAAAGGCAGCAAATTATATGGGCACAAATTATGCAGTTGGTGTTTCCTCCGGAACCGAGGCTCTTATTTTATCTCTTTCTGCTCTGGCTCAAAAACGCAAGGGAAAGGGATTTTTTGACAGGGATGATGAGATAATCACAACTCCCTTTACTTTCCTTGCTACCGCAGAGGCTATTGTGAGGGTTGGAGCAAAGCCGGTATTTGTAGATATTGACAAGGATTCGTTTAATATTGACCCTGAAAAAATTAAAAAAGCAATAAATAAAAAGACCGTTGGGATTCTTCCGGTTCATCTCTACGGAAGGATTTGTCAAATTGATAAAATATGCAGGATTGCGAAAGATAATAATTTATTTATTTTAGAAGATGCAGCACAAAGTTTCGGTGCAACTTATCCTGTTCAGGGAAAAAAAGATAAAAAAGCAGGTTCCTGGGGGAATTTGGCAGCTTTCAGTTTTTTCCCTTCAAAAAACCTGGGAGCGTTTGGAGAT
>WJKZ01000027.1 GCA_014728785.1 Candidatus Omnitrophota bacterium | reverse complement strand
GGACTTCATGGCGGCATAGCGCTTTTTATTTGTCTTGTTATTCTCTATTTCGCTCTTGAAAAGCCGCGCAAACTTGTCAGCTTCGATGTAGAATTCTCCCCCGTTATGCTTTCTTATAAGAATGCGGCTGGTCTCCACATCTTTCTCTCCGGTTTCGTCCCGGACGGCAGCCTTTCTCATTAATCTTGGCTTGAAAGTCTTTTTTACCCATTCCAATGCGTTCATTCGGAACTCCTTCCGGTTAGTTTCCGCCCTTGATATACTGCAAATCAACGAAGGGCTGCGAAACTTCATCTTCATTGTCGAGTCTTGCCCGGTACTCGCCCCTTGTAACACGGTAAACCCGGTCTATGCTTGCTGCCTCGTCAACATCGGAGATGTAAAAACTGTCAAACTCCCTCCATTGCCCGACCGAATAAAACCGGTATTCGAGAATGACCTTTATTTTGTTGGCCGTTTGAGTGGCCGTAGCGGTTACGCCCCAAAACCTGTAGTTGCGAACATCATCTGCCGGGCCTTGATAGCTGGTCTGCGGGTCAAGAGAAATGTTGTCCAGCAGGTACGTCCTTACATCCGATACTTGTTCGTGTTCAGTTGCCATTAATCGACTCCTTATTATGTATTAGGCCACAAGACAACTACCGCATCAAGCCCGGCCACGGCGCTGTTAGCATGAAATCTAAACCTGTACCCCGGAGCAGTAGGAATCAGCGTTTTATGAATCTTCTGCGGGAAAACGAGAGGTATCTCCTCATATACGCGCCAGTTCGGAGTATTATAATTCGAGCAATATTCTATAAGGAAATACCCATTACCCGACGTGTTTATCGAGGCTGTAATGCCTATTTTCCCAATGGGTTGCAGGCCCGCTCCCGGACTCGTCCCCGTTGGCCGTGCGGCTACCGCCGTTTCCGCTCCCGCTCCAAGTGCGCCGTCATTTGCAAGAACAACGGCCTCCGCTAATTGGCCCACTACCGTTACTGTCCCGCCGCCACCACCACCGATTATTGCATCGACGCGAAGCCTGTAGTCGGGCGTCATGGTAAGGTACCGGTATTTGGGAACACCAAGCGGGTTTACCCCTTCGTCATCATATTCCCTGAAACATTGGCCTTCGCCGATAGGCTTTAGGTTGACCTGAAAGTCCCATACCGTCTGCGCTTCGGCGGTGTTGTTGCGGAATATTACTCTCGCAAAATCTCCGCTTACCTGGACGCTGTACTGCTCGGGTGGAAAATCGCCGTTGGGTATGGCGAGCTCAGCATATGGCAATTGTGCTTTTTCCCGGTTGTCTCCGGGTGTCATTGCCGCAAGCTCACTGGGGTCGGGCCCCATGTAAACGAAGATGTCTGCGTTTACGTTCGACCGAGCTATAATGTCGAGTTTGTTATAACCTCTAACCATAAAGACGCCGGTGTCATACGACTGCCCCGCGCCAAGGAGAGGAATAATTCTGTTTCCACGCGAATCATGGGTTATCCGGGGTACAAAAACCCCTTGCGCGGGCAATATTCTTACGTCTTCAGTTCCCATATATACCTCCTATCCCTGTGATTGAGTGGGGACTGTCAACCCACGCTGGTTTTTGTCGGGCTTGGGTACATTAAACCAATAGCCTATTATCTCACCCTTAAACCAATGAGACACAAGCCCATTGTTTTCCCATTGAATCTCTATGGTTTCCTTCTCGAAGACCACTATTTTGCAGGGGGTAATCTCGGGCTTTTGGGGATTCCAGAAGTTTTTATGCCCCCCGCGATAATATAGTCTTATATTGACATCGCTGTAGGCTGCCGGGCTTTCGAGCTCCTGATGCAGGCATGTGACTATCGCCGCCGAATCTACGGGGACATTGAAACTTACGCCGGTGTAGAAGGTCTCCCCCGGGCCTACGCCTTGGGGTGGTATTTCAAGGCCATCTCCGGGAGGGGTGGTCACTTTGAATGGCTGCGCGAAAGCGGGCACTACATTTTGCGGGGCCATAATGTAGTTTTCGGCGAGACGCAACAACATGGAGCCCATGTTGTCTTTTTCGCTTCCGAGCCATTCTCGTTTGGCTCCGCTCCCGAGGCTTCGGCGCATAAGCTCTGGGAAGCCTTCTCGCCAAAACCAATTCCTGTCTTCGGGATTATCCCCGAGACCCGAGAGCCTGTAGTATAGTTCTCGTTCGTTCATGGATGCTCCTCTCAACTTGACTGTACATTAACTTAAACTCTTTTGTACTCGCCTTGTTCCGGGAATCCGGTTGTGAGATTTAATGCATCCATATAGTAGTACTTGATGCCGAGCAGCGAGAAGTAAACATAGATGTCCGCATCGACCGGCTCAAGATTGATAAAGTCCACCGTTACCGCAGAATTGCGGTTGATAAACAACGTGACCGGGAATATAAGAGGCTCGTTGGCATTGCCTCCGAAATGCTCCGCAAAGATGGGAACATTGTTGAGGTCTCGACCGCTTGCGAGGTCTTTGAATGTAATGGCGAAGTTTCGAGTGGCGAGCCATTCTTGGTCAACAAGCTTGCGGCCTGTCACCATGATTTTTACCGCCTCGAAATCCGCTTCGGATGTTATCTCGAATGTTCCCGTAACCGCCGTTCCTGAAGGAGACGGCACGAGTACCGAATTCTGCCACGGCGCCGTGGTCTGTAATGGAGTTTGTATGCCATAGAATGCAGGGCGCTCGAATGTCTTTTTCCGCAGATATTGTTCAGGGCTCATGCTTCTCTGGAGCTCTTCCGTTTCGGATGTGCGAATCGGATATTCCACCCGCCTCTGAGGGCTTACCGCGCTTCTTGGGACGGGTTTAAGTATGCTCTGGGGGAGCCTCGGCGACAACTCCGGGGATATGGGCGAAGGCGACGAAGGGGAGGGATATTGGCTTGCCGGAAGCTGTCCCATTGAACCATCGAGGGGATGAGGCATCCCTTTATAAACAAGGGTACGTCCATCTCTTGTTCTTACGAGTCTTGGTTGCATGTCTATTTCTCCTTAAAGTGACATTTGTTTTAATTCCGCTACCACTGGAATATTGCTTATCCCCTTGTTTTTATAAGGCCGCCCCGCCCCGTAACGGAGCGGCCCGCGAAGAAAAGACACTCTTTTCGGCGGGATTACCGAAGGGGAGCGTCTTGGAGTACTACTGTACTTCCCTCCAGAGTATTCCTACGAGGTAAACTCTGATTTTCACCGGCTGCTCAGGAACGGCCAGCACGAGCGGAGTCGGCCATCTTATCTCGACCTTAAACGACTGCTGGGCCGGGATATGTATGGGCTTGATTTTCCCCGCTTGCGGGACGGTAAGCTCGAAAGCATGCTTTATGTCCTGAATACCCTGTGTTAATGATGCGTAGTTTGATACCGTATCATCTCCCGCAGAGAACCCGGCAATCCCCATTCCTTCGGGAATGTGGCAACCCGGCAACGTTAGATAATCCTTCGAGCCTATGGTGAGGCGAAGGAAGCATTTCTCGCGAAGCTTCTGTTTTTCGCGATTCCATGATACGTTGTTGCCGACCGCTTCGAGCTCGGTGTAGCCCGGGAATATCTCGAAGCAGATACCGAAAGCGTGAAACTGCTGCGGATAGGGAAGCTGGCCCGAGGCCACCATGTTCGTCTCTATTTCTCCCAGAGCCGAGGGGTTTTGGAAGAATGTGAGAGTCCCCGTACCCGCTATGGGGTAGTCCTTGGTGTCATAAAGTTCCTGAGCGATAGGCTCAAGAGCCGGGACGCCTGCCGGTGCTGGTGCTACTCGTCTGGTCATATCGACCTCCATCAAAAATCTGTTTCTTCTCCCCGCATTCGGGCGCAAGCGGGAAAAAGGCTATGAATGCGCCCTATTCATTAATATGTCAAGTTATTGAACCTCTCTCCAGAGAATGCCCACAAGGTAGGCTCTGACCGCCCATCCTTCGCGATTAACCGTCGGATTACCGAACGGCCATACCAACTGCACGAAGAATGACTGCTGAGCCGGTATGTGGATGGGTTTTATTTTCCCGCCCTGACGAATCGTGACATCATAGTAATGCTGGATGTCCTGAAGGCCGTTTGTGGGGAACGCATCAATCGCCTGCGCTCCGTTTGCGAAACCCGCCGGGCCGAGACCTGCCGGGATTCGCTTCGCGGGGTCAACAAGATAGTCCTTGGAGCCTATGCGAAAACGCATGAAGCAGAGTTCGAGGACTTTTTTCTTGTTCTGCCAAAAGAGATTGTCGTAGCTTACCGATGCGGCTTCGCCGAAGGTCGGGATAAATTCGAGGTTTATCCCGAAGACGTGAAACTGCTGCGGATACGGAAGCTGGCCGTTTGCCTGCATGTTCGTTGCAAGCTCGGCCTGCCCCGCGATGCCCGGATTCCGGAAGAATTCGAGCGTTGACACCGTGCCATCTTGGACTTTGGTGTCATAAAGGTCTTGCCTGATTGGCTCCAATGCCGGAACGCCCGGGGGAGCGGGTGCAACTCGTCTGGTCATACTGTTTCCTCCAATTTCCCTTACCGTTCGGGCGTAAGCAAGGGACTCCGGGGATACGCCCTATCCCGAAAAAAGCTTGTTGTTTAATATTCGACTTCGGCTTCCTCGCCGATGCCTACCGTGTATTCCCCGAACTGCTCGGGTATGAACTGTCCTACTTCCGCCGCTTCCGGGGGAAGGAACTGGCCCATGCCGGTGTCAAGTGACTGTCCCATTCCATGCCCTGCGGTATATGGGAGCTCGACATAATCACTTACGCCGTAAGGAAGCTCAACATAGTCGCTGAGCCCGGGCATGCTGAGACCGAGTATGTTCCTACCGGCAACATACTTGCCCCAAACGAACTTGAAGACGCTCAATGCGATACCGGAGCTTGCGGTAAGAACGCCCTTAGCTACATCTTTTGTGGCCATCGCATAGGCCGCGCCAGCGAGAATAGACCCGCCGAATTCGCCGCCTACAATCAAGGCTCCACCGGCCATTGGTTTGAGCCTGCGCACTACTGCATTGCCGAGCGCAACTCCCACGAAGCCGAGCCCGACACCAAAAACCGTCTTGGCGGTTTCTGTGGCGAAGACGCTCTTTATGGTCTCCACGCCGGTATCGAGGGGATTCATGGCATACCTGGCTGACCGCGCCGGGTATGTTCTTGTGTATGGCCTGTGGCTCTTGCCGACCGGGCCATGCTTCTTGATGTACCTGTCGATTGCGGCCTTGGAATAACCGCGCTGCGAAAGGTAAATGGGGACAGGAACGCCTTTACGCCTTGCCCAACCAGCGGCCGAGGCGATAGAATGGCCCTTCTTGTCTCCCGACCATGCGTTTGCGGCGTAGCGCTTTGTGCTCCTGCTCTTTCCGCGCCCCCTCCACATCCGCGCTGCCTTCTTGACGCCGTGCTTTTTCACGAGCGCCTTGTAACCGGATGCGCGTTTCCGGCCCGAGGTCTTCTTGCGGGAAGTTTTTTTCTTTCCGCGACCCCTCCACATTTTCGCTGCCTTCTTGACGCCATGTTTCTTGACAAGCGCCCTGTAACCAGATGCTCTTTTGGCCATACGCTTTCCTCCTTTCGCCTTGGCCTTCTTAGAGGGCTTTTTCCTTTTTTGTTCCCTCTTCCATTTTCTGTATTCCTTGGCGCCCTTAGAAACGCCATGCTTCTTGACAAGAGACCTGAACTTCTTGCCCGCTCTCGTAGTGGAACTCACTTTACTGCCTCCCTTCTTCTCGGGCGGATTCGCTAAAAATACCCACATAGTTTATCTCCTAACCTCTGACCCAATCATCGACTTTTACATTCCTGCCTTTTTTGGCATCCGGGATATGGAATATCATCCCGCCTTTGACATCGGTACAGACATGCACTTTACCCTTGTAATCATGCTTAAAAGGTATTTTCTTCTGTTTCTTGCTGGCCCCTTTAACATGATAGGTGACATCGGGAGCGTCCCCCATTTTTATAAGGATGGGAGGGACATCCGACTCAACCCATTGCATTTGTACCGTCTCGGGCTCCACTCCATGAAACTTTTTGTATTGCTTCATGGCCGCCTTCCAGAGTTTAGGATAAGCTTTCTTGAACTCTTCGAGGGTTGGCGGGTTGCCCTTATCATTTAAATCTATACCCGGATTGCCGGTAACGACAAGTAATGAGGGATTGGGAGCTACCATTCGCCTTGCGGCCATCCGTTCGATAGCGGGGAGTCCCCGCTTTAGTAGTTGCTTGGCTTCTTTTATTTCGGTTTTTGTCAGTTTAAGTTTCTTGTATATGCTCTCGGCGGACTTTTTACCGACTTCGCTTTTGACTTTTTTCTTGGTCAATGTTCCATCGCTTGTTACCACGGCGGCTTTGCCCTTGGCCCGGTTGCGGATAACTTCATTTATAATATCGCGCTTGGTGCTTTCATGAAGCCCATCGGTAGTTCCCCACCACATGCCGCCGACTATGGCCTTGGCAACTTGCGGTATGGTCTTATAAGGGCTGCCCGGACGATGCTTGAAGCCTCGTTTCTTGAGTCTTTGCTTCACGCGCTCGACCGTATAATAAAACCATTCCTTCGGCGGCCGTCTTTTGCCTTTT
>WJKZ01000026.1 GCA_014728785.1 Candidatus Omnitrophota bacterium | reverse complement strand
TGCCTTGAGCCTAAAGCAGGGGACAAGATTCTGGATTTATGTGCAGCTCCAGGTGCGAAAACCAGTCAGATTGCTTCCCTTTCTCCCGAATCGGAAATTATTGCCGTTGAGAAGGTAAGGCCAAGATACTACAAGTTGCTCAATACTCTTAAGCAACAGGGTGCCGATTTCGTAAAGACAATACTTATAGACGGTATATGGGTAAGGAAGAAGTTTCCCGAATATTTTGACAGGATACTTCTTGATTCGCCCTGTTCGGGGGAGGGCCGTTTTTTTCTTTCCAATCCCAGAAGTTTTAAATACTGGAAGATGAGAAAGGTTAAAGAAATGGTCCATAAGCAGAAGAAGCTTATGCATTCGGCTTTTCTTGCTTTAGAGAAAGGAGGAGAGCTGGTTTATTCCACCTGCACTTTTTCTCCCGAAGAAAATGAAGGAATAATAGACTGGTTTATAAACAAGTTTAAAGAGAAAGTAGAAATCCTGCCTTTGAATTTTCCCCTGGACAATACCAGTGCAGGAATTAAAAGCTGGAAAGCTAAAAGATTCTCCCCTTCTGTTAGGCTCTGCAAAAGAATCCTTCCCGATGCTAACAGGCAGGGATTTTTTATAGCCAGAATCAGAAAAATATCTTTCTAAAAAGTAAAAAAAGGGTGCACTCAAAAGCGCACCCTTTTTATTTCTACCGCTATTTTATTGAAGAATAGCTTTCAAATCTTTAGCAGGCCTGAAAGTAATTTTTTTCTTTGCAGGTATCTTAATAGATTCGCCGGTTTTGGGATTTCTTCCCATTCTGGCTTTTGTTTGTTTTACCTTGAATGTTCCGAATCCTGAAATAGCAACATCTTCTTTTTTCTTCAAGCTTCCTTTTATAGAATCAAGAACAGTTTCTACTATACTTTGGGCTTCCTTTTTGGTAGCCGTTTTTTGTGCGATTGCGTCAACCAACTGAGCCTTATTCATTAGGACACCTCCTTATTTTGGAAAAAGTTAATATTTTCAAGTATTATTTTATATCTGCGGCTATGGTTGTCAAGAAAATTTAAAATTAAAACTTTGGGAAAACCGGTTTATTCTTTTATAATATTTCTATGATTTTTACAAAAAAGGAATTTGACTTTATACTTTCAAAAACTCCCGGTTCTCGGTTTCAGCTGGCATTTGATTTGGGGTTAAGGAGAGTTAAGGTATTGAGAGAAAGGGATTTTGCTCTTATCGACAACAGATTTAGGTTAGATACGGGGTTAAAAATTAAGAGCCATTTTCTTTATTGGCTGGATGAAAAAGGTGTCGAAAAAATAAGTTTTTTCTCTCAAAGCACTAACCGTTTTTACAAGTTAGTACCCACACCGGATTGGCCCACACTTTCTATAGGCTCTGTTCCCATGCACAGGCTCGGTTCCCCTTTAAAGGATACGCAGAAGAAGATAGAAGTTTTGAAACCCCGGGGTTATTGTATGGATACCTGTATGGGCATGGGGTATACGGCCCTTTTATCGGCAGAAAAAGCAAAAAGAGTAATAACTTTTGAAAAAGATGAAAATGTACTTTTGTTAGCCAGACTTAACCCTTTTTCCGAAAAAATTTTCAGAAAAAAAAATATAAGCGTGCGAAAAGAAGATGTCAGCAGAGGTATTTTAAGAATTAAAAGTAATTATTTCGATTGTGTCCTTCATGATCCTCCGACCCTGAAGCTTGCCGGAGATCTTTATTCCGACCGGTTTTATCTTCAGATCCACAGAGTGTTGAAAAAAAGGGGGAGGTTTTTCCATTATACCCCTCTCTATAAGGTAAAGCAGGGTTTTAATTTCCCGGCTAAGATAATGGGACGTCTCAAAAAAATAGGTTTCAGGAATCCCGCTTATACCTACGAAGCCGGGGGAATAATCTGCAGCAAATAACTAAATAACCCTGTAGAGTAAGGATAATGGGTATTTAATCCTCCCCTGGGGGGTAAAATTAATAAAAGTGCTCCTTTAATATTATTTTGCTTATTTTGCGTTTTTAGGTTAAAATAACATACGTCCCGGTAGATTTTAAGGCTTTTAGATGGTATAATTTTGTAAAAATTATTAATTATCGGGTACACACAGCTTAAAGACGGTTTAAATGGAGATGGTTATAAATAAAGACAAAAGCAGGGTAAGAAAAAGAATTCTTGGCTATTTTCTTTCTTTGACCGAAGAAGAGATAAAAAGGAGGAGCGAAAATGTTGAAGAAAAACTATCAGAGCTATCAATATATAGAAAAGCAGAAACTATTATGGCTTATTATCCCTTAAGGGATGAAGTTAATATTTTAGGGATGATTGATAGGAGCATGAAATTCAAGAGGTTTTGCTTCCCTTCCATGGATACAGAAGGAGGCAGATTAAAGATATTCGAGGTAAGGAATTTGTCAGAGGATTTCACAGAAGGGCCTTTTGGAGTTCATGAGCCTGATGAAAAAAAGACCAGAGAAGTGGATAAAGGCGAGATAGATTTAATAATAGTTCCCGGTCTGGCATTCGACCGTCACAAAAATAGATTGGGAAGAGGTGCAGGCTTCTATGACCGCTTTTTAGAAGAAATTCCTCCCTGCACAAAAAAAGTAGGTATAGCCTTTGATTTCCAGATTCTGGAAAACCTTCCTATCCATCATTCCTTCGACCAGAAGGTCGATCTTATCGTCACCGAGACCGGGGTGGTTTGAATACCCCCCCTCGAAATTAACTTTAATTTGTATTTGTAGATTTTTATTATCTGGATAAATCTTTTAAAAGGAGGTCAACATGGTTGTTGTCTATATATCAGGAGCAATCATTATAGGATTACTTTTAGGCTGGAAAATAGGAGAAATACTTGAAAAAAACAAGCTTAAAAAAACTAAAGAAGATACCGAGAAGATATTAAAGGAAGCCAAGGTGAAAGCGGAGGAGATAATAAGAAAAGCAGATCTTGACGGTAAAGAGCTTCTCTATAAACTGCGGGTTGAGTTTGATAAACAAAACTCGGCCAAGAGACAGGATTTGACCCAGCTGGAGAAAAAAATAACTCAAAGAGAAGAGAATCTCGAGAAGAGGCTGGATTTTATAGAAAACAAGGAACAGGAAATCAGGGCCAGGGAGAGAGAGTTGAAAGATAATTTCCAGGAACTGGACCAAAAAAACCAGATATTGAAGAACCTGATAGAGGAGGAGAAGGAAAAACTGAAAAAGATTTCCTCTCTTAGCCCTCAGGAAGCAAGGGACCTTTTGCTTAAAAGATATGAGGAAGAATTAAGAGGCGATAAAGCCAAAATGCTGAGAGAAATGGAAGAATCTCTTAGAGAGGAGTCAGAAGAAAAGGCAAAAGAGATAATTTCCCAGGCTATACAGCGTTGCGCGGTAGAGCACACCACAGAGACCACAGTTAGCGTTGTGCCTCTGCCCAATGATGAAATAAAGGGCAGAATTATAGGAAGAGAAGGCCGTAATATAAGGTCTTTTGAGATGGCTACCGGAGTTGATCTGGTAATAGACGATACTCCCGAAGCTGTGAGCATCTCGGGGTTCGATCCTATCCGCAGAGAAATTGCCCGTCTTTCACTTGAAAAACTGGTTCAGGACGGAAGGATACATCCCGCCCGGATAGAAGAAGTTGTTGAAAAGACAAAGCAGGAGTTCGATAAGAAATTGATGGAAGAGGGTAAGGTTGCCGCCTTCGAGGTAGGTATCCATAATTTACATCCGGAGCTTACCAAATCATTGGGCAAGCTGAAATACAGAACCAGTTTCGGGCAAAATGCTCTGCAGCATTCAAAAGAAGTAGCTATTATAATGAGCATATTGGCTTCGGAGTTAAACCTGGATTCACGTATAGCCAAGAGAGCCGGGTTGCTGCACGATATAGGTAAAGCTATCGACCATCAGGTAGAAGGAACTCATGCGCAGCTGGGGGCGGATCTCTTAAGAAGATACGGTGAAAATGATATAGTTATAAATGCCAGCGAATCTCATCACGAAGAGATAGAATTAAAATATATTTATTCTCTTTTAGCCCTGGTTGCCGATGCCATTTCTGCTTCCCGTCCCGGAGCCAGAAGAGAGACCCTTGAAACTTACGTTAAGAGGTTAAAGCAATTAGAGACTACCGCCAACTCTTTCGAAGGAGTGGAGAAAAGTTTTGCCATACAGGCAGGAAGAGAAATTAGGGTAATGGTGCAGCCGAACAAGATAAAGGATGATGAAATTCATCTTTTGGCCCATGAACTGAAAAAGAAACTCGAGCAGGAGATGGATTACCCCGGAAATATTAAGATAACCGTGATAAGGGAAACCCGGGCAGTAAGCTATGCTAAATAAGATATGCAGCGGCTCTCCTATTTTATTTGAGTTATAGCTTTTAAAGGAATAAAATATTCTAATGGAGCAGGGAAGCTTTTAAGCAGCGGTCTAATATGAAAGTTATTTTTATAGGAGATATTGTAGGCAAGCCCGCACGCGGCTACATTAAGGATTTGATACCCCGTATTAAAGAGGAGGTCAAGCCGGATTTGATAATAGCCAATGCCGAAAATGCCGCGGGTGGTTCCAGTATAACACCTGGTACGGCAGGAGAGATTTTTGATGCAGGTATTGATATTTTGACGACAGGTGACCACGTTTTTAAAAAAAAGGAATCGAGAGATGTTCTGAGGAGCATGGATGTTATAAGGCCTCTAAATTATGGGGAAGAGGCGGCGGGAAAAGGCTTTTTGATAAAAGAGGTAAGTGGAGAGAAAGTAGCGGTTATAAATCTTTTAGGCAGAGTTTTTATGCAGCCCATAGATTGCCCGTTTAAAGCAGTACGCAAGGTTCTCGAAGATATAAAAAAGGAGGCAAAGATAATAATCGTGGATATACACGCCGAGGCTACCAGCGAGAAGTTAGCTATGGGTTATTTTCTGGGAGGAAAAGTTAGTGCTGTTTTGGGCACACATACCCATATACCCACCGCTGATGAAAGATTGATTAATCATTATACCGCCTATATTACCGATACAGGTATGAGCGGAAGTTGTGATTCTATATTGGGTAGAGAGAGGTCTCAGATTATAGAGAGATTTCTTACCAACATGCCCACCCGTTTTAATTTGGCCCAGGCAGACATAAGAGTCCAGGGAGTTTTAATTGACATAGATGCGTCGACCGGCGCGGCTTTGGGTATAAAGCGCATAGAGTACCGAAAAGACGATAACGATTGAGCGTCAAGTAAGATTAAACAGGGATAAACCCGATTAGGCAAAAAAAGGAGTAAGTATGGGTTGGAAAGGAGTAGAAAAAAGGCGGTTCGTAAGGGCGCAGTTTCCTTGCAGGATAATTATCCATACCCCTTCAGAACATGTAGTAAGTTCTCACACCGAGAATATCGGCGCAGGAGGAATCAGGGTCATAATTCAGGAAAATCTTGATATCTCAACAATAGTTGACCTGGATATTTATTTAGGCGACGAACCCATTGTTTGTAAAGCAAGAATAGTCTGGACAGTAGAAAAGAAAAATCCTTTATCAGGCGAATCTCTTATGTATGATACGGGTCTTGAGTTTTATCAGATAGAAGACAAAGACAGGGAACTGATAAAGAATCTGGTAAACGTCCTGGTTTCCGGCGATAACGGCTGATTTTTGCTAAATGGATATGGTGTTAGAAAGTATAAACTCCCCCCAGGATTTACGCAGGATAAAACAGGAAAAACTAAATGACCTGGCAGCGGAAATAAGAGAATTTATAATTAAAGTTGTCTCCGATAAAGGAGGCCATCTTGCCTCTTCTTTAGGAGCCGTTGAGCTTTGTATTGCGCTCCATTACTGCCTTAATACACCCGAAGATACCCTGGTTTTTGATGTTGGACATCAGACATATGCTCATAAGATTCTTACCGGCAGAAAAGATAAATTTTATACCCTGCGTCAATATGAAGGTTTAAGTGGATTCCCTAATTTTTATGAATCGGTCTATGATACCTATATTTCCGGACACGCCTCCACTGCTATTTCCTGGGCTCAGGGCATAGCCGAGGCTAAAAGGTTAAAAAAAGAGACAAGCAAAACAGTTGCGGTTGTAGGCGACGGTTCATTAAGCGGGGGTATGTGTTTTGAGGCTTTGAACTCCTGCGGGCACGCAAAGACAGACTTGTTAGTTGTTTTAAACCACAATGAGATGAGCATTTCCCCCTCTGTCGGAGCCTTGAGCAATTATCTTACCAGGATAATATCTGCCCCTATATATAATCGTGCGAGAAAAGAGCTGGAAAATTTCCTGCAGAGTTTCTCTTTAACAAAAAAACTCGCCGCTAAAGCCAGAAAACTCGAGGAAAATATAAAGGGATTATTAATCCCCGGGGTTTTTTTTGAGGAGCTGGGTTTTCGCTATTTCGGCCCCATAGACGGGCATGATTTGGATGTTCTTGTTCCCGCTTTAGGCAATATTTCTGAACTTTCCGGACCCCGAATCTTACATGTGATTACCAAGAAAGGTAAAGGGTATGTTTTTTCGGAAAAAAACCCGGAGGTCTATCACGGAATATCTTCTTTTGATAAAGATACAGGCGAATGCATGAATAGAAAAGGCAGGAATTTTACCCGTGTATTTGCCGAAAAGCTGGTGGATTTAGGCAGAAAAGACGAAAATATCGCCGCCATAACCGCAGCTATGCCCACCGGTACGGGACTCTGCCTTTTTAAAGAAAATTTTCCTGAAAGGTTTTACGATGTAGGTATAGCCGAATCACATGCTGTAGGTTTCGCAAGCGGTCTGGCCAAAAAGGGTGTTAAACCGGTAGTTGCAATATATTCCACCTTTTTACAACGTGCATTTGACCAGATTATACATGATGTAGCTTTACAGGATTTAGGTGTAATTTTCGCTATAGACAGAGCCGGTCTGGTTGGAGAAGATGGCCCTACTCACCACGGTGTTTTCGATATAGGATATCTGCGGATGATACCCAATATGGTTTGCATGGCCCCTAAAGATGCACGGGAGCTGGAGGATATGCTCGAGATGGCAGCTGAGCTTAAGCATCCGGTAAGTATACGTTATCCCCGGGGTGAGTCTTTTTATCTTGAGAGCAAAAACAAGCTTGAATTCGGCAAGGCAGAGATTCTGAGAGACGGAGAAGATTTTTGTATTATAGCCCTGGGAACAGTGAGTAAAGCAGCTTTAGAGTGCGCAGACAATTTCCAGCGGGAAGGATTAAACCCCTGCCTGGTGAATGCCCGTTTCATAAAGCCTCTGGATGAAGAGATGCTCAGAGAGATAGCAGAGAGGTTTAGTCTGGTCATAACTCTTGAAGAGGGTAATCTTGCCGGAGGTTTCGGCGACGGCGTTCTGGAATTTTACGAGAAAGAAAATATGTTGCAAAAAGTAGAAATTTTCAGGATAGGGTTACCGGATGAATTTATACCTGCCGGAGAAAAAAATAGCTTATATCGAATATACGCCCTGGAAGGAAACTCACTTTTTCTCAGGATAAAACAGATATTGCAGCAGAGCCATGTTTCTAAAACAAGGTAACTTTTAAATGTCTCAGTCAAAAATCAACCGCTTCAAATCCAGGCATAAAAAAAATTCTTTCAGCCTTGCAATCGACAGAGAGAAATGTAAAGGTTGCGGGTTATGCGTTATGTATTGTCCTTTGAATTGTTTGAAATTGTCGGATAAGTTTAATAAAAATTCCACCAGATTTGTTGAATTTATTCCCGGCTCAAAATGCTGCGGCTGCGGCCGTTGTTTTTTTATATGCCCGGAGAGTTGTATAGAAATCCTCAAAGAGAAGGAAGGAAAGTGAACGCTGCCAGAGTATTGATTTCCGGAAACGAAGCTATGGGAGAAGCTGCCATACAGGCAGGTTGCCGTTTTTACGCCGGCTATCCCATTACCCCTCAAAATGAACTTACCGCCTATATGGCCAGGAGAATGCTCCAGGAGAAAGGTGTTTTTATTCAGGCTGAGTCAGAGCTGGCGGCTGTTAATATGGTATTCGGGGCAAGTGCGACCGGAATTCGGGCATTGACCAGTTCCTCCTC
>WJKZ01000286.1 GCA_014728785.1 Candidatus Omnitrophota bacterium | reverse complement strand
GCAAAACACCTCCTCCTTTTATTACCTGTTTTTTGTTGATTTTTCTCTAAAACCGGAATAAAGATGAAAAGAATTATCTTACCGCTCATTCTCTTTTTCTTTTTTATTTTTCCCTCCCATGCTGCCTTTCGGCTGGTTTCAGGAATATATGATTCTGATATAAAGGATGTAGTTGTCTCTTCCTTTCTTCCCTCCCTGCTATATGTAGCCTCCGGCAATTCTCTGTATAAGAGTAAAGACAGGGGCAAAAGTTTTGAACAGGTCTACTCGTTTATCGATGAACGAATCCGGAGACTGTTTTTCGATTCCAACCTGTCAGGTATTATTTACGTTGTGTCTTCACAACATCTTTACGAAATAAACAAAGGTAAAAAAAAGATTTTTACTGCGCAGGAGGAAGAAGAAATTCTTACGGCTGCCGAGAATAAAGGTCTTCTGTATGTCGGTACGACCGCCGGTCTTTACTCTTCAACCCGGGATTTCCTGAATTGGAGGAGGATTGAGGGGTTAAGTGATGCCTCGATATATTGGATAGAGCCCTCGGGGAATCTTATTTACCTTGCCACTTCCGAAGGTGTTTACATCTTGCAGGGCGACAATTACTTAAAGCGTACATTCATTGTGCGTGACGAAGAGCAGGAAGATGTTACGGGAGTAGTCCCTAATATAATAAAGCCGGATGTTTTTGATAAAGATAAAATTTGGCTTGCGACTTCCGAAGGTCTGTTTTTATCAAAAGACAAAGGAGAAAATTTCCGTAAATTTTTTGTGGCCGGCATTGATAGCATAAATATTGTAGATTTTGCCCAAACGGAATTAGAGGCAAATGCCCTTTATCTGGCAACCGGCCAGGGATTTTTCAGGCTGAATCCGGAGAAGAGAGAAGCCCGGCCTTTGTTTGAAGGCTTATATACATCTAAAGTTAACGGTGTTGAATTTTCCGACACGGGTAAAGTTTATCTGGCTACCGCCAAAGGACTTTTTGTTAATCAGTACTTTACCTCTTCAGGCGAAACTTCACCTCTCGCAGAGCTGTTGAAGAAGGAGCCCTCTATTAGTTTCGTACAAAATCAAGCTATGCAGGTTAACGAGGTTTCTCCCGAAAAAATCAGAAGATGGAGAAAAGCAATTGCTATCAGAGCTCTATTTCCCGAAGTCAGCCTTGATTATGACAAAACCATATATGGTTCATCCAGTGGGGCTTTTGCCGTAGGCCCCCGGGATTGGGGAGTTTCGTTTTCCTGGGATGTAGGGGATTTATTTTGGAATCCTTACCAGGATGATGTTGATACAAGGGGTAGGTTGAACACCAAATTAAGAATTGATATTTTAGAGGAGGTTAACCGGGTTTATTTTGAACGTCTGAGACTCAAAGCAGAGATTATGAATTCTTCGTTTTCCCGGCAGGAATTGTTTGAAAAGAAACTCCGCATCAAGGAGCTTACGGCGATACTGGACTATTATACAGGCGGTAAGTTTACAAAAAGGCTTAAAGAGCTAAATGGAACGTAAACCTTTAGTATTGATTCTTTGCGGGGGAAGGTCCTTAAGATTATGGCCCTTATCAAATTACAAAAGCAAAAACTTTCTGGATTTTTTTGCCCACCAGCCTTTAAAGGCTACTATTGACAGGTTCAGAAAAATTACTCCTCTAAAGAATATATTTCTGGTAGCCAACAGGAATGAAAAGAGTCTTTTATACAGGCTGAAAGAAATCGATAAAAGAAATATTTTTCTTGAACCACAGAGTAAAAACACCGCTGCGGCAATATTATTTTCACTCTTGCGGCTAACTAATCACAGAGAAAGAATACTTATAATATCTCCTGTAGACAGCTTTATAAAAAAGGAAAAAATTTTTTACAGAGATTTAGCCAAAGCCCTCAGAGTTGCCCGAAGAGGCTATATATGTACTTTAGGAATTATCCCCGATAAGTTCAGTACCGGCTTGGGTTATATAAAAAAAGCCGGTTCTGGTAAAAACGGTATTTTTGATGTGGAGGAATTTGTGGAAAAGCCTTCTCTTAAGAAAGGGCGGAAGTTGTTTAAGGCGGGCAGGATATTATATAACAGCGGTATTTTTGTATCTTACCCGGCAGTTATTGAGGAGGAATACCAAAAATATTACGTTTCCTATCATTTTTTCAAAAAGAGCTTGGCAAAAAATAAGGTTGACCTTGCTTATAGAAAAATAGAAGGTTTGTCTTTCGATAGAGCGGTTGTTGAGAAGAGCAGGAAAATCAAGGTTGTTCAGGCTAACTTTCAATGGAAAGACTTCGGAAACTGGCAGACGATATTTGAGATTATGGCTAAAGACGCACAGGGCAATGTTTCCCCGTCGAACGCATCATTAAAGAAATGCAAAGATAGTTTTATCTACAGCACGAATCCCGGCAAAAAAATTTTAGCCTTGGGCTTAAAGGATATTTTTTATATTGATACTCCGGATTATGTTCTTCTTTCCAGCCGCGACCGCTTGGAGAAACTTAAATCATTTTTAGAGAAGGCCTGAGGCAATCACCAGGCATTTAAAAATATTAGCCTTAGTATGAGTTATTTTTATGGTCCTGTACCATCCAGGCGTTTGGGTATTTCCTTAGGGGTTGATTTGCTGCCTCACAAGTTGTGCTCCTTTGATTGTATATATTGCCAGCTAAAGACTTCCTCCAGAAAGGTTTCAAGGAGAAAATTCTATGTAAATATAAGTAAGTTCAGGAAGGAACTGAAAGAAAAACTGAAAAAGATAAATTCTCTGGATTATATTACTGTTTCCGGCTCAGGTGAACCTACTTTACATAAAGATTTAGACAGGATAATCAAAGAGATTAAGAAAATCAGCCGTAATAAGTATCCTGTATGTGTTATTACCAATTCCTCTTTGCTCTACAGAAAGACTGTAAGAAGGGAGTTGATGGCTGCGGATTTGATAATACCTTCACTGGATGCCCCGGATCCAAAATTATTCCGGAAAATCAACCGTCCCGCCCGGCGCATCTCTTTCGACAAAATCATAAAAGGCATATTGAAGCTAAGAGAAGAATTTAAAGGTAGAATCTGGCTTGAGATTATGCTTATAAAGGGGGTGAATGACAGTATAAGTTGTGCAAATTCATTCAAAGAAATAATAAGGTTGATGCGTCCGGACAAGGTTCAGATAAATTTGCCGGTTCGTCCTAACCAGTTGAGGAATCCTCTGCCCCCACCAAGGATAGTTAATCAATTTAAAAACATTATTTCAGAAGATGTAAAAACGGAAGTGGTTTCTTACTTAAGGATTGGTTCCCGCAGGCGCGCAGGAAGAGCTTCAGACAGAGCTGTTATGGATT
>WJKZ01000285.1 GCA_014728785.1 Candidatus Omnitrophota bacterium | reverse complement strand
CTCTAAGAGTTCCGGCTAAAGAGGAGAACGTAAGAACAATTTCCCGGATATCTTCTTCTGAAAATATTGCACCCAAGAGTGCATCAAACAAATAAGCCAGCTTCATCTGTTGGAGGATTTCAATTAAATCGATTAAAATTTCCAGCTCTTCTTTTACTCTTGCAGCGATTTCTTCTACATTTTCTTCATAAATTGCCCCTAAAAGCACAGAAATTAAAGGTTCATCTTCCACCCCTGCCTCCCGGAGAGTCTCGGTTAAAGAGATAAGGGCTGATGCTGCTTGCCGGATATTTTCTTTTAAAAGTAATTCTTCCAGGATATAGCCAATTGAGTACCCCTGCAGGCCTTTTTCTTTGAAAAATTCATTTAAGGTAGCTAATGTAGCGATTTCTCCCTTTATCCTCGAAACACCTTCTTTTATATCTTCTTTATCAGCTACCACGGAAAGAATGTAACCTACCGAATGGCCGTCTAAGCCTTGCCCCTTGAGAGTTTCCTCCAAAGATATAAGCTCCCACGCTGCTTCCTCTAAATTTTCTCTGGAAACAGTTGCCTCAAGCATGAGGCTAATTCTTACTCCTTCCACCCCTGCCTCCCGGAGAGTCTCGGTTAAAGAGATAAGGGCTGATGCTGCTTTTCGGATATCTTTTTTATTAATTATTGTCTTAAGAATAGTAATGACAGATGGTTCGTATACTTTTATATCCTCAAGGCTTCTGGTTAAAATAGTAAGTGCGGAGGCTGAATCCTGAAAATCTTCTCTGAGGATTATGTTTTTAATAATAGAAGTAAGAAATCTCTTATTTAGCTCTAATCTCTCCAGGGATTCACATAAAGAAATAAGTACCGTTATAACTTCATGAAGATTTTCTTTTAAAGCTATTACCTCCAGAATAAAACCAATAGAAAATTTATTCACTATCCGGACGAGAGCTCCGGCTAAAGAGATAAACCCGGAAGCTAATCCCCGGGCATCCTCTTTATATATTATTTCTTCCAGGATATTGGTGATATAATCATCCCTCACACCCATTTCCCTCAAAAATTCAACCAAAGGAATAACTTCAGCCGGAACCTCCTCTGTATTTACTTGTGAAGTTACTGATACATAATGCCCGCCTGATTTGGAGGTTAACGCGGGAGTATTTATGCCTTCGGAGGCAGGTTCTGTAAAGCGCAAATCTCCTGAGGGAATGATTGAGCGGTGATTGTTTCTTCTGCGTCTTCTCTTCTCGCGTCTTGACATAGGTCTTGCCATAGGAGGCTGAGAATCATCTTTTGGCCCCCTATCGCTCAGGCTTATTATAAGATTTAATAAAACATTAAAACCCAAATGTATAAATATAGGTACTAAAATATTTCCTGTCCGGTCAAAAATAATACCATAGGCAATACCCCCTAAAGACCAGTGCAGTAAATTAATCCAGGATATTCCCTGCGCTCTTTGTGACGCTGCATTCGTAAGAATTCTACGTGTCCGTGCATCATATCCAAAAACATTCACTACTATATAAATAAAAAATACATGCGCTGCGCCAAACAAGACCCCTTGAGAGACAAGTGCTATTGTTCCTCTTATCCCGGAATCTACCGCCCCACCCTCTATATTCAATAATTCCTTGATAGCAACATAAATAATCGCTCTAAAAAGATACTCCTCAAAAAAGGGAAGAATTAAATGGACTAACCAGCGTAAGAACCTGTTTGGATATAGTTGACTCCAGTCAAAATCATTATCTGACCCGCCGCTATCTCTTATTGATGTCCATAATCCATTTATAACAAAAGTCAGGACAGCCAGCGGAATATCAAACAACAACAAAAACCAGAAACCAAACCAAACCAAATCAAACAGTGAAGGTTCAGCCGGTATTGGACCTCCGGCGAGAGTAATCCACTCATCGATTATCCCAAAATGCGTTAAAGTGAATAATACAGCACCCGCTACCAGAGCCTTCATGAGGGTCGAGATAAAAATATTATTATTCTTTTGACTCCGGTTATAGTAGCTGTTGCTACGCCTGTGGCCTCCGCTAAATGAGGTAAGAGTAGATTTGGAACTGTGAGTCTCACCTTCTGGTTTGGAAACAGGAAGAAAGCTTATACCTAGCCAATCAAGTAATTCTTTTTCGGCTGAAGCATAATCGGTTATAAGTACATCTGCACCTTGCCGGGCAAGTGCCAGTCTTCTCTCAGAATCTTTCGATATACCTACTGAAAAGGCTCCTGCTTCCTTTGCGGCCCTTATGTCAAAAGGACTATCCCCGACCATAACTATACTGTCTGAGACACCAAAATAATCCCGAGCATACCTTATTACTTCCGCCTTGCTGCTTAAAGGGAAATCTTCCCGGGAGCCTTTGCCGGCACTGAAATATTCCGATATTGGAGAACCTTCTCCCGCGAAACCAGCCCATTTAATAACTTTTAACAATAGAGATTTCCATATAGCAGTAGCTACCACAATCGGTATATCGGCTTTTTGCAAAATATCTAACAATTTACTTAAACCGGGGACAAAATGATCTTCCCCGTCATTCATGAAGATGCGGCAACGTTCTTCATAGGCAAGCTTAAATCTGTCTGTCCACTGTTCTACTAAACTAACACTAATTGACTCTATAGCCGATTCTGCAAGTAATAATTCCAGTAATTTTGTGATACGTGGTGGGACGGTATCGCCGGCAGTATCATAAACCACT
Source organism: Candidatus Omnitrophota bacterium (assembly GCA_014728785.1). Lineage (GTDB taxonomy): Bacteria > Omnitrophota > Gorgyraeia > Duberdicusellales > 4484-171 > WJKZ01. The sequence goes on along the minus strand of WJKZ01000285.1, from coordinate 366 downwards.
TTTACTCCCTTTTGCATAAAATGCTTATCAGCTGACAGGTGAGGAGCCAAATTATTAACCATATCTTCCCAGGTATCCACAAAAGTTTTATCAACCGACACTCCGCTATACATAACCGTACCGTCCCAATCGGTAACATATAATTCTACTCTGGAGGTGGGAGTATCACCGAGGACAATAAAAGGCTTGCTACTCAATGCTGCCTGCCGTAAGTGGCCTCCGCTAAATGAGGTAAGAGTAGATTTAGGATTGTGAGGTTCACTTCCTTCTTGCATTTTTTGATGCAATCTTCTCAATTCAGGTAATTCTGAAATCATCAGCCCAACCTCTTCATTAAATGCCGGATTAGCTAAAGCATAATTTATT
>WJKZ01000284.1 GCA_014728785.1 Candidatus Omnitrophota bacterium | reverse complement strand
CTTCATCTATGATAAACGCGTTTTTTAGATTAGGCAAAGATTTTTTATCTATGAAAAAATAATCTATTCTCCAGCCAACATTTCTCCTTCGGGCAGCGGTTAAGAGATTCCACCATGTATAATGACCTCCTTCTTTGCTGAATACCCTGAAAGTATCTACCATGCCCATATTGATAAGCTTATCTATTAAGGTTCTTTCCTCCGGTAAAAATCCAGAAATCAGGGAGCTTTCTTCAGGCCGGGCCAAATCAATTTCGGTATGGGCGGTATTAAAGTCACCGCAGGCTATAATGGCTTTACGGGTCCTTTCCTTTAGAACGCCTCTAAGTTTTTCTAAAAATAGTTCATAAAAATCAAGTTTAAACTGCAGGCGGCTTCTATTCATTTTCCCGTTGGGAAAATATATATTATAAAGAACGAAATGTTCATACTCTAAAACGATAACCCTTCCCTCTCTATCAAAATCTTCGACTCCCAACCCATACCTTACCTTAAGGGGCTTCTTCTTAGAATACACCCCTACCCCGCTATAGCCTCTTCTTTCGGCACTCTTGAAATATGAGTGATACCCCTGTGGCTCCCTCAAAGAATCAGTCAATTGCTCGGGTATTGCTTTTGTCTCCTGAACACACAAAGCAAAAGGCTTCTCCCTGAAAAACCAATCCAGAAAACCTTTCTTTTCTGCAGCTCTTAACCCGTTTACATTCCAGGAAATAATTTTATACCGCATAATTTTAATGAGGCTTTTTTACTTTAAATAGCCTCCGGCTAAATCAGATTTCTTTTTTTGGCCAGAAAATAAATATTACAACAGGGACAAATCCTTGTCCAGAGAGAAACAACCTTTGCAAACTTTGACCGGGGGAATCTGCGGGAAATCATGCATAAAGGACATCTCCTGTGGATAAACGAAAATACAATCAATAGCCTGTCGGTAAATCTTCTCATCTTTACCGGGAATCTGCTTCTGAAATAATTATTTTAAGACAAAAGCCTGTCTTTACGGCAGACAGGCTTTTTTAATCTAAATTCAGGAGCAAGTTTAGCTGTTATTTATTTTTACCTTTGCCTTTACCGCCTTGGCCCATAGAAGCAGGGATATTATTGCTTTCCTCTTCTATATCCTCTTTATCCCAGCCCTTTTTTCCTAAACTCTCTTCTGCTTGCTCTAATTTTTCATTTACTTCCTCTTGGATCTCCTTTGCTTTTTCTTTTGCCTTTTCCTTTTCTCTTTTGGCCTTACGTTCTTTTAGTATCTGTTCTTTTTCTTCTTTGGATTTCCCTAACGTTGCGAACCAATCGGATATACGGTTGAATATGGAATTTTCACTTGCGTGTTCGTATGCCTGCTGACTTGCGCCTTTTTGCTTTTCTTTTTGGGCCGATACAGGAACTGAGATAGCAACGAACATCAAAAGTAAGCTGAAAACCAAGAACTTACTCAATTTACACCCCTTTGAATACCTCCGTAATGTCCAGTACCAAAATAATAAGGCTTAATAACGGGCCCATTCCTGCCTCTTTTTAAAATCTTGCGCCACCTACTTTATTGGCCGAAACTGCCTAATTTGCTTTTAGCATCTTCTGTGGCGGCACCAACTGCTTCCTGAGCTTTGGCACTAAGGGCCTCTTTTGCTTTCTGGAGCAAACTTTTTGCCTGCTCTGAATCCTTATCCAGAGAACTTAGAATATACTGGCCTATATCAATCGCCTGCTGAAACTCCTCTGAATTATAAAAGACTTTTGCCTGACCGATAAGATAATCGACCTTTTTCTCAACCGTCTCCATCGCCTTAGCTGCCTCGATTGCCTCACTGCTCGAAGGTGATTTCTGTGAGCAGCCGGCTATACTCAGCCCAAATACGAGAAAAGAAACAGTAAAAACAGTCAAAATCTTATCCATAATAACCACCTCCTATCTCTATTAAGGGTATTTTATCGCTTAATAATACTTTAATCTTTATACCATGTCAAAATATTATAGATATACGGATAAGCTGTTTTTTTATTTTTCCGTTTCAAAATAATCGGAAGTATCAATGCCGGGAAATTTAAACAATACAGGAGTGCAGGTACCTTTTATAATCCGGTGTTCCACGCAATCGAATACCTCGCCTTCACCAATACCATATTTGGCAACAAATTTATCCCCCGGATACCAAGAATTAGTTAGCTTTAAGATATATTCTTTTTCCGGAGAAGTATCATTATCATCTTTCTCTTCGGCCCCCAAAGGAACAAAGGTAAATTTTATCAGGTTTCCTTCATAGCCCGGCCCCCCGCAGGAACTGGCCTGGGCAACAGACTTATCAGTTTTGGCTATAGAAACTATCCGGCAGCTACCTTCAATTTTTTTATAACTGCAACGGCCCCCCACAACTTCTCTATCCTGTTTAGCATAAATAATAACTACTGTGCTTAACGAGACTATCG
>WJKZ01000283.1 GCA_014728785.1 Candidatus Omnitrophota bacterium | reverse complement strand
TCTTTATCCCGGGAAAACAGCAGAATAAAAGCAATGTCTTCCGCATCCCGGGAAACGAGATATCTGTTCCGCCGGGACTCGGAAAGCATCCATTCTTCTACAACATTCTGGCCTTCGGCTTTATCGCGACAGGCAAGGCTTGCAGCTAAAAGCCAGGGGTCAGGATAGCCTGCTAATTGAAAATACCGGCGGCAGGATGTATCAGATACTATATCTTTGAGCGCCTCTACCTTTTCTCTGCTGTCTGTCCCCTGGAGTAAAAGCCTTTCCGCTTCGCTTAACTCAATAGAGAAAATCGCACTGCAAAATTCTCCTAATTTACCTCCGCTTTCTCTGTAAGCTTTTTTAACGCGGAAGAAGAAATAAAAATCATCGGGCAAAACCTGAGAAATAAATTTCAGCCGCGGGAAACTGCCCGTTAAAACTACTATGGCCACACAGGCTCTTAGCTCACCAATCCTTAAAGGCAATGACTCTTCTATCCTTCTCAGTTTATCCAAACGATGATGCGCAACTCCTTCTGAGATAACCAACAATGCCCTCCAAGGAAGATTATCTACGCCTAAGGTAGAAGCACTATCCCGCAAAACTTTTTCTAATCTTTGCTGAGAAACATCAGAGGTGTCCGAATCAATGCTAAGATAGCGTAAATTTATTTTCCATCTTCTCCGCTCTCTGTAAGTTTTGTATAATCCGTAGCATAAAAATGCCGTATCCCAGAAATAGGGGGAAAAATACCTTAATAAATTGTCAGTTTCGGCCGGAGACAAAATGCTTTCGGTGGCAAGAATATCTACCGGCCTGAGAAGCCTGCCTCTAAAAGAAATATCGGAACTCACGTTTTCTAATAATGCGACCATATGGAAATAACCTTCATATTCAGCGGTTTTTTGAACCAGATTAAAGAAAGAATTCCAATCTTTTTTCTCAAGTGAATAGATAATAAAAGCCGAGAACATCGTAGGCCACCTGCTTCTGAAACCTCCGGCTCTGAGTGCGGAATGAATATGGTTTCTTGAATCGAAACGCTTAGTTATCCTGGATAGGCCTTTTTGGATAGAGTGAGTTGATGGATGATGTGATGATTGAAGAAGACGTATGCTTTCTTCAAGTATTAATAAGTCGGTTAAAGAGGGTGGCGAACGCAATCCTGCCGACAAAAGTAAATCTTCGGTTTCTGCTAAAATAAATTCCTGTGCCTTAAGGCGGGACTCTATACCAGACAGGGCTGTTCTTTGAGGATGGTCTTCTTCTAAGCCTTCTAATAACTGTTGGTCGGCAAATTGGCTAATCACGTTCTCTTTTACCCGGGAAAGAAGATAATCATAGGCCTCTGCCGTCTCTGTATCGCAAGATGTTCTTGCTCTAAAATAACCAAAATAACCGACCCATATAATGGTTACAGTCTCATCAAGCTTGGCAATCTGGGAATCTTTGTCCAAAACCTCAAGAGTAGTCAAACTATCCAGCCTGCTGGCGAGCCTTATCAAAACTGCCCCGCTCCGGCTGGGGTCGGATAAAGCTTTATAAAGAGCTGTATAGTAAGGCAATCTATTATCCTTGTCGCTTAAGGTGAGAAGCTCTATATATCTCGACACCACCGGGCCGAACCGGCTTTTTATTTCATCAAAACCAGCTTTTCCGCTCTCCACAATATCGTGCAGCAGAGCCGCATAAATCAACGCCGGTTCTATTTGTCCCAACCGGATAAGTTGACTTGCAACCGCTACGGCATGACCTATCTCAAGCTGTCCTGAAAGTCTGTATACGGAAAAACCACCGGATGCCATGCGGGAAGATAGAAACCTGTAAACTTTGCGCAAACTTCTCCACTCCTCTTCCTGCCAGCAAACTCCCTTCTTTCTCAATAACTCTTCTAACCTCCGGTAATAACCCAGCTCTATACCTGTAGTAAAAATATACTTTCTTATACCTGAGCCTAAAATCCATATAAATATTACCCCTGTAACAAATAAGAATAAAAGAAAAATACTGAGTGGAATTTCGGCTATGGCAAAAGAAGCAAAAATTATAATCCAGGCTAATGAAATTTTAGGACGCAATACCTGAATACTTGTAATAAGGATACTGTTTAACCAGGGGGCCAGAAAGGGGTCAATTTTTCTCTTTTTTACTACATCTTCGGTCAGCAGACAAATCACCCTTTTCTGAAGAAAATTCAGCCATAAAAACGACCGAACGAAATCCTTCATAAAAGAAGGTGCTAATTTTTTAAGTATATGATTAGACTGATATTCGGTCCATTTCTCTCTGCTCATATGCTTACGAAATTCCTCAATATCTACAGAACGCACCTTTGACACCAGACGAAGCCAAAGAATAAAACTTAATGGATTAAACAAACTGACAGATAAAATAACTGTCTCAAAAATTACTACAAGCCCTAACGCAAGGCCTAATTTATTTAAAATCAATGTAAATATAAAAGTGCCGAGAGCGCTCAATGCTATAAAGGAAACTGCTACTTTAAACGGGTGTGACTTAAGAGTCTTTAAAAAGAAATCCTTTCGGGATGATACTGGATATAGATTCAGTATCAAGTTATAAAGAATTGCGGAAAAACCGGCCAGATAGACTGCAAAGGCTAAAACGATAACAGGTAGAGGGAAAACAAAAACAGCAAAAGAGGGAACAAGCAAAAACGCCGTTATAAAGAAGGAGTTGAATTTTCTTCCAAAAAGGTAACTCCCGGGATTCTTTCCGGATTTTCCTTTCTTGGAATAACTTTTAAAATTTCCTCCGCTGAACGAAGTTAAGGGGCTACGCTGCGACGGTCTTCCTGATAAGTTCCGGAAACACCGGGAGTCCGCTTTGATACCAATCCCGTCTTTGTAGCCGGGTAGGCCTTGAGCAATAATGAGCAGCGTACCAAATAAACAATCGTAATTTAAAAAAATAATGCTCAAGATACCCAAGAACACAGCTCCTATAATAATTATTTTTACAATCCTTAAATTTCTGTTGAGTTGGCTGATTTCTTTTCTATAAGCTTGGTCCCGTTCCTCCATAGCTTGATAACGGAGTGAGGCTGCTTCACCATATAAATTCCTGAAATAACCTGTATGCGAACTGGCGCAATGAGAATTTTCTACTGCCCACCGCTGTTCGTCCCCGGCAGCTTTTCTTCTATATGCACACTCCCTCTCGATAATCGTACTTTTTATTTTTATGACTAAACGTATTAAAAGTAAAAAAAGCGGGGCAATAAATAAACCAATCAATATCGTTCTAAAATCGGTATTACAGGTTGAATCTGATAAAAGACGCAAAAGACATGAAGATTGCAAATATAAAGGATGGAGTCGTGACCGCAGAATCCCTGCAAGATAGTTTTCAAACCCGCTTATAAAATCATCGTATATATTCCATAAACGGTCGGCATCAATCCTTCCGAAATCCGGTATATCTTTACCTTGTAAACAATGGTTCCGGGGAAGAAATTCGCTTATTAAAAACACCTTCCCTTTTAAAAAAGGATACTCTTTTATAATATTCTGCCGTATTCGCTGAGAAGCTACTATAAATATATCCGCCATTCCTGCATCATTTGCATCGAGAACCTGGGGAGAGTGCCTGAGTAAACCGGCCCTGAAACGCTGGGCTCCGCTTACGCTTTTTAGCGACTCAAAAATATCTCCTTTCAGCCTCTCTAAATATTCAAGATCAAGAAAAATGGCGGAAGATATGCCTCGCGAATCGACTGAAAAATATTTACCCCACTTGTTACGCTGAATTAAACTTGATATGCGGTGGCTTAAGATAGGGCTTCTGAATAAATTGGACTCGCAGATAACTACTATTTTTTGAGGAAGATGTAAAGGAATTGTTTTAAAAAACTTATAGTTGAAATATAAATCTATAAGTGCATGAATCAGGTTAAACCCTCCAAGAATAATGAGAAAAGTGGACGGTAGGACAGATAAATGAGAAGAAGCAAAAACGGAGGCAAAGAAAATAATTAAATTAGCAATTATCCCTCCTATACACGGCGGGGCTCTTGTTCTGTAATGAAGGCCTGAGAATAAATCGGCCGGATGAAAATCCAAATCGGATAATCTTCCCGTAAGAATAGCCTGCATAAGATTACCTGCTTCATGGGGTACTACTGCCGGGGAAAATACAATCTGCCGGAAATTAACTTTTCTCTGTCTCGATGCGTAAGGATACTGAGTGCTTTTAGGTAAATTATTATGTCCGGAAGAAAAAGACATTAATCCGCCTGCCTTTGAATTTTTCTCAGGCCAGAGTTGTTTTATTACATCCGGAGAGTTGATTTCTTTCGCTCTCCCAAGATATAAACATTCTAATTCCTCATGCAGTAAACCAAGCTTTCTTGCGGCTTCAATAATGCTTTTGCGCCATTGTTGACTGCCAACCCTGTCTATAGCCTCAAGCCTATCATCCAGAAGAGTACCCGCATCGATAAAAACAGGCTTGCCTTTATATAAAGCCATATTGTCTAAAACACTTACGTCTGCGTTAAAAACACCTTGACTTAAGGCATGCTCAAATACATCAAGACAGGAATTTAAAAGACTCTTGGCTTCTTCTAACTTGCCCGCAAAAATTAAATTCTTAAAAACATTGTTGATTAAATTTTCGCAGGGCATGAAAACCTGAACAACAGGCAGGTGGATATTTCTGACCTCTCCATTGACATAGATGGTTATGGAATCCAATATAACAAAAGGTGCCACCGGCACACCTTTCTGTGCGGCCAGAATATAGCCTCTAAGCATACCCTGCTCTTGGAGGGACGCGCTATCTTCCTCCTTTATCAATAGGCCTCTTATAAATACAAACAGGTTTGTCAAAACTGTAAAAGTAAAGTTTAAAAACCGACGGAGGCCGGGAAAATTTCTGTTTATAAAACTTCTTAAGGAAAAAAGAACTTTTGAACTCGAAACTATATTATTTCTTAACCTCTCCTTTGCTAATCGTGCTGCCAGTGAAAGCTTGGCTTCTTTTAGAACCACACCAGATTCTTCACATGTATACACTCTAAACTCTCCCCCCTCTTTGAATTCATAATCGAAATCCGAAAGCGAAACAAAATCCATGCTTTCAAACTCTTCCGGAATTACGCCGGGATATATGACTATCGGTTTACTCCTGCACATATGCCCGCCGCTGGAAGCTGTCAGCTTTAAAGTCTTATCATCCTTCTTTTGACCGGTTGTTTTCTCTAACCTAATAAGTTTATACTGGTTTCTACCATTAAAGTGTATGCCGTGCATAGCTCCGTATATAAGAGGGTAATTTTCTTCTCCGGAAGCATCGCGGCAAGAAAATAAATGCTTTGCCTCTTCGGCCACTCTGGGCACCGCAACCCATAAATCATATTCTCCTTCTTCCGGGCGGGTATCGACTACAACAACATTCCAATTTTGTCGGGTGGTTTCCCAGGCGAAACTTACAAATCTATAGCGGGCTGCATTATCTAATAAAGGCAGGATATATACCTGGCCCTCAAGTGAAAAAGCATCCCAGAATTCTTCCACGGCTTGCGTCCAAAACGAACGTTCGAGCTCCCCGCAGAACCCTTCAAAATCTTTTCTGCGCCTGAATTCTTCCTCATTTACAAAAAGATGACGTCCTTTGCCGCCCACAATCGGCAATATATGTCCACGATGGCCCATCCATTCTCTCAAATCAACCATAACCGGCACGCCTAAATAAGCCAATGCTATCAACAATATCGTAAAACCTTCAATCGGACCGCCGATGAAACTCAAAGAGTGCTCATCAAAATTGGAAGGAAAAACCAGAGGCAAGGTACCGTCATATATCTTTTTCATCAATATAATTCTTACTATATTGGCAAAAATTGCCGCATCACAGTCATAAGAAGAGAGTTGCCAAAAATAATCATGGAGTGTTTTAAAGTAAACTTTTTCCGCCAGGGCTCTTGCTACGTAGTCATTTTTGCCTTCATAGGTTTCCAAAATAAATTCAACCTTTTCTCCCTTCTCACAAGCATAAGCCTTTATTCTACCTGTGATATCTTCCCAGGGTTCTTCTTCGTCCCGGAATTCCTCAAATTGTTCGGCAGTACAATAATTATCGAAGAGGTGGTCTTTGGTAAGATGAACCGCTAAATCAACACGGAATCCGTCGGCACCAACAGTTACCAATCTCTCCATAGACCTGAAATAATAATCCCGGACCTCCGGCAGAAAAGGATTCAATACTACCTGGTCCCTGTTGGCCCCCCAGTCTACTAAATGCTGGATGAGTATGGTTCTTTTCTCTCCATTCTCTTCTATCTCTACCGCCGCAAAATCTTCGTTCTCAGGCCGCAAGAGCAACTCCTCAACCGGCAAACTCTCCTCATGCGGGGAAAGCTCTCTATAAAAAGTCCAGTGATAGTTGGCCTCATCTATCGCATCGGGCGAAAGCCAAGGTACGAAATCAACTATAACCTTTATGCCCAGACTGTGTGCCGTACTGATAAAACTTCTCAAATCTTCCCAGATATAATCCTGAGCCGAAGGGTCTGATAATTGAGGATTCAGTCTTTCCATGCTGTATATAGAAAAAGGGTTGCCAAACTCGTCCCTAAGCTCAAACCCATCGATTGTCTTATGTTTTGTATCATATCCTTCTATCTTAATTGTAGATTTTCTGCTATGCAGAAAATATCTTTGCATTGTCTCAACACAATGCAACTCTTTGGATAAATCGCTCATTTCATACAATCCTCCATAAAGGTATACCTGGCTGACACCTTCCAAAGCCAGCCAGGGCAGAAGGGCTTCCGCCTTCTTAAGGCTTTCTCTATAGGTAACTCGGTCTCCGATTATTTCAACTCCTAAATCCATAAGATTTATCGCTACCATCAGGCCGGGAAATCTTCTTTGTATATCTCCGGCTTCGACGGCAGAGAAACCGCCCGATTTGGAGGTGAGGCTAACAGGTTCTTCTATTTCTGCTTTATCCAAAGCTTCTTCCGGCGTTAAATCAAATGCTGATTCGCATCCATTCTCTCCAATAGATTCATGATACTCAACAAATACCAATCTGTATAAGCACGCTGTATCTTCGCCTTCGTTCGTACATAGATATCCGTGGAAATTTGAAAACTGTGTGGTGTCGGGAGACACATAGAAAACGTCTCCCTCTTCCATCTCATGCTGAGAAATTCCGTCATCCATCCGAAGTCTGCTTCCACCAAAAACAATAACTATTTCCTGGTTAAAACCTAAGCGGTTTGTGTAAGGATTAATAGAGAAACTTTCCTGGGGTTTAACTTCTATATACTCGATTACATAATGAAAACCGGTGACCGGTGTTACTGGATAAGTTCTCTGGCTCCCGCTGTTAGTTTCTTCAAACGTACCTGACAAAATTTGTACAGAACCTGATAGAGTTTCAGAATCAAATTGAGCATCGCCGGTCAACATTATACGCGGGTCAAGAATCGGCTTTACGGTGGTGTTGCGCGCCCTGGATATAGAAGGGTTCTCGATAGTATGATAAACACGAGCAGGAATATAAACCAAATCTCCGCTCTCACCATAAATTACATGCTCTTCCCCGGTATTATCGATATAACGAATAACGGCTGGCTCGACCAAAAAGTTAAATTCAGGAACCTGAGCATGACGATGAAACGGCTGGCAATAATGGCCCGGCATAAAAGCAACACTATTGTAAGGGCCTTCGGCATTCAACAGCCTGCGGTGGCCCGATATACATTGTCTCAGTTCACCGCTTCCGTCAATATAGTGGCTTATTGCCCTATTTGCCTTTAACACAGCAAAATCCTGTCCATTAAATGCCATAGGATTCCTGAAAAATATTATCTGGGCAAGGAAATGACCCAGGGGATTTCTAAGAATTTTATCAAATATTTCCTCACCAAAAATTCCGACAAGAATATCACCTGCCAGCTGTTTAATATCTCTCCCTTCAAGCTTTGTTGCTGCACCCGGCATAAATACCATACCAACCCTTGAGATAAGGTGTCCGCCGGACCTGGAAACCAGCCGATTCAGGCCGCTATCCTTCCAGGGAAGGTGGGCCTTGCCTTTATTGTAGGAGAGGTAATCCTTTGCCCAGCCGCTTCTAGCAAGAGTAACTTCAGCCGAAGGAGCCCATGCCGCGAGGCAATCGCTTAAGACTGCTACATCAGGAGTGGTCACGATATTCCAGTCCGGGTGACCGCTTAACTTTGAAACGGCAGCCAAGTCATCTTCGGATGCCCTGTCTGTCAAACGTATAGTCGAGCCTACTTTAACCGAATTAAGCAAAAGCATATCGACAATCTTCGCTTCTCTGATATCATCTATCGTTAAAGTTAAAGCGTGTGTTGCTCCGGCTTGTATCCCGGAATCGTCACTGTTTGCCGATAAGGTACTGGGAGCAAGCTTTATCCTGCGGCTGGATACAATAGGTATCCTTGAAAGCCAAAACTCAATGGCATTAAAAAAGCTTAAGCCTCTGCCGCGTGAACGCCCCAGGAGGCAAATTACCGGAAGTTCTTTTTGCGCATTTCTTAAGGGCTGCATGATATGGGTGTCAACATAGATATGGTAATCGAATGTAACGGCATCGTATTCATCGAGCATCTGTATGCGCACCCTGCTCCAATCAATATCTCCGAAAGCGGTTAAGAATTTATATGTCAGTTTGGGGGTCCCTCCCGTTGCAAGAATTATCCGGGCCTCTCCCTCTCTTCCGGAAAAATATATCGACATAGGGTGTGTCGATATCTCATCGTAGGGTATGGTATAGATACCTCTGTTTTCAAAATAAGCTACCTGCATATTGTATAAAAATGCATCAAGTAAAAATAAAAACTTCCTTGAGTTTCCAAGCCCAATGTAAAAATCCAATAATCGGTCTAAGATTTCCTTACCCTTGCCGAGACTGAGCCGCATAATTAACCTTGCCAGACGGTTTGTTAAAGGATAGATAAAATACCAATTGAGTATATCTCCTAAACTTATCGGCCTTTCCTGTTTTCCCCAACCTTCTTCGTTAAAAGCAACGTGGCCTCCCCGCAGACGCAGATGCTCATCGAACCAGCTGTGACCGGTTCCGCCCAGAAAAGCATAATGAGGGCCTATCTCGCGCCTGTACGGATGAGAAAACTTCCCCTTTATAGCCTCATTTATTATCCTTCTAATCCGCCTAGCCTCACAGTTTGATGCGGATTCTTCATCTTTACCTATATATATACTATTTATGGGAGAATGAGGGGGTACAAAACATCTTTCGCTTGCCTGGAGGGAAACGGTATTTCTCACTGAGTATTTACGCATAAAAGACTCATCTTTGCTGCCCTGGGCTACAAGCATATAAATACTCCGGGGGCTGCGGCTTGAGAAGCTCTCGAGGATTGAAGCTTCCTGTCTGGGAGAAACCGTCTCAAAAAATATTAAATCATCAGCTTCCTTGGGGACATATTCTTCCTTGCCTCTTTTAGCCATAGCGGCAGTCTGGGCAACCACCACAGATAAATCCTTTGTCTGGTATCTATCCAATACAGCCTGACGTTCTACATCAGACATATGCCCACATAAAAATTCGGCCTTAATTCCTCTAGCTGCCAACAAAGACACAATTTTTTCCATTGTAAGTATCTGGCTGGTTATAATAACGACCTTACGTTTGGGATTGCGGGTCAGTATATACTTTAGCAATCTTGCCAATCCCGCAAGCTTTGGATGGTCTATTGCCGCATCATAAGGAGAAAGATTACTTTCAGCCAAAACTCTTACCTGTTTTATAAGTTCATTTTCGCTGAAACGAATTGCCGCAGCTTGCCTTTGAGGTTCTCTTTTGTCAAAGGGCTCTTTTTCTTTTCTCTGGATATAGTCAACCAGCTCCTTAAGCCCTCTCTGTTCCAGATGGTCTGAAAGGGCCGAATGAATCATCCATATATAACTTACAATAATTCTTACTTCCCCTATTGCCTTGACATCTTCTTGGGAGGAAAGAGGCAAAGTGTTCAAATAGCGCTTCATAGCCTGATGAGTTTCATGGGCCATGCGCCGGCGGTCGGCTTTTAAATAATCAAGGAAACCTTCGCTGAAAGGATTGTTTTTGTACCGTCTGCCGATGGGACGGGGTAATCTTTTCGACTCTCTGATTAAATCACTTAAGGCATCTCTGCGGGCCCTATCCAGTAAATCTGCTGCGGCCAGGACAGGATGTCTTATTCCGTACAGTTCTAAAACCGGGTGTTTCAGAGAAACCGGAATAAAATATCTAGTTGGTATTGTATGGCCACCTGCCAAAGAAGTAAAAGCAGAAGCATCTCTACTGGTACAACTATAAGTCTGCATAAGCCGGGAATCCCGACCTATACTTGCAAACCAGACATTTATCCTGTTATGGCCGCCTGATTTTGAAGTTAATCCTTCTACACCGGCCGGTGTTCTTTTTCTTAATTCCTCCATAGAAACAACACTTCCCTGCCAGGCTGCATATTTTTCCTGAACCTCCTCTAATATGCCCTCGACCGCCATCTTTAATGTTGCCACCGAATAGTACCTGGCAGCAAGAAGGTAATAGTAAGTCTCCAGAGAGTGCGCACATACAAAAATACCAAGTGCAGCAGCAAGGTTAATATGCAGGTGAGTAAAGAGAACTACCGCATGGCTCATTAATTTCAGAAGACAGTAAGATGCTTGAGATTTTTTCAGGTAGGGGTTTTTTCGGCTTAACGCTTCGGCTATTTCACGAGCACTTTCTTCGAAACGTTCAACGACTGCCTGTGCCTCCTGGTAGCTGCGGGGTATACTATCGTAGGTATAGGTGCGGTGCCCGTACTCGTTTACTACCATTCTTTCGGGATTGATGCGAAAGGTACGCTTAGAAAATCCCCGGCGGCGCATATCTGCCTGAAACACTGCATGCTCATGGACCCATACAGGAATGCGATGCCGCAGCATTTCCAGCCAGTTATTACCAAACCCTTCGATAATGGAACCGATTAAAGCTACATCAAAAAGCCAATAGGCATCCCAAGGGGTAAATAAATTTTCACGCAAAGATGCAAGATGCTCATGGACAAATACTGACGGTATATCTTCTTGCCGCGCCAAAGATTCCACATACTCTTTATACTCTATGCCTTCATCGGAATATCCGTGGGTAAAAAGAAGAATTACTTCTTCGCCAAGTATTTCTTTCACACGCCGGGCAAGAAATACAGCACTTTCAATGTTTTTTCTTGGGACGACACGAACGGGGATACCGATAATATGAGTATCTTTAGGGATGCCGAGCAAAATACGCAGGATTCTGCGGCGATACAGATAAATCGGACGCGGAGGTTTTGTAAAACTTTCGGTATCCGGTACAAAATGAGAATCCAGGCCGAAACTAGTCTTTAATACCTGCTGGGCAATGCTGTTAATGGCACAATACACAACTGCACCAGAAATATCCTTTTGTGGGATAAGGTCTTTTAAACGAATGCCTCCAGTGACTTCTCTTTCTGCATATTGCACATAGCGGTCTCTCTCCCACCACCAATCCGCTCCCACATTAACCAGCACTACACCTTCCCGGGCGAGCTCATATAAGGCAAGAGCTAAAGGGAGATGTACGGGAAGAGCCAGGTGATTGAATACAACCAGAGTATTAAGGTTGTGTTCCCATAAAAAGGCGATTAATTCTTCTTTTATGCGGTCGGCCCTCTGGCGAATTTCAAGTTGCAGCCGGACAAGAGAATCCTGGTCTGTACTGTCTGAGAAAAACTCTCCGTTTATATGCATATTGTCAGAACTGTGCCAATCCACGCCGTTACATACATGTATACGGTCTCTTGAAAAATTTACCGCATCCAGAACAGCCTGCCCTTCCCTGGTGATTCTTCCGGTAAAAAGGTAAGCGGTGACCCCGGAATTATTACCCTTCAAAGTAGGTAAAACTTCCAGCCATTTACCCATCTCCATACTCACCCCGTCGGAAGCTAAGCACGACTTAACCAGACCGACTCTGGCCGGCATCTGTCTGTGGCTTCCGGATAAAGAAGTAAAAGAAACAACTCCAGACTCAGTATAATCAGAGGTCTGGACAGTCTGAGAGCCCCACCAGCCACGGAAGAGGTAACTCTCAAAAGCAATCTGTCCAGACCCCTGGTTTATCATGGTATGGCCTCCGGATTTGGAGGCAAGAATCAACTCTTCCTTATCTTCCGAGACCGGGCAAAAAATAGACGAAGGGATAATAACAGGTCTTGTCAAAAAATATGAGATAAACAGGTTATAAAAAATAACATGACTCACAATACTCACTATTCCGGAAATTAATAACACTACCGGCAGAGGTAAGGGAAGGTATATGCAGAATAGATAAAATGAAGCTATATGGGGAATAACCCTCATCAGGGTTTGCCATAACACTACCCGTATTGAATCGGCTCTCCGGGGCGGAGAACGTACAGCAAAGGATTTATCGTCTGCCCAATAAAATAACCCTTCCCTGTACCAGAAAGGAGATAAAAATGAACTTATCAGCAATAAGGCTGTAAAGGAAAAAATGAAAAGTAAAGACGGTAATATAGTATAAGAAAAATAACCTGCCCCTCCCAACAAACAAGCCAGGAGGCCTGATTCAACCAAAGATATTCGGGCTATTTTGCTCAGGGAAAAACTGCATGTTTTATATTCCTTACCCAATAAATTAAAAATTGCAGAAGCAAGCGTATCTGCCGATTCATTAAAATCTAATGTTTCATCGTTTACAAGTACCATATTTATCTCACCCCTACAATATGCCCGGCGGAAAAGCGGTATGTTATGTATTGCTCTGTCCAGGCGCACCTTTACATCATCGGGGTTCTTGACTTTTCTTGCGATAGCAGGCTCCAATTCTCTTCGCATCTGCTCTTCAGTCATTTCCCAGGATACAGGAATGATTGCTGTACTCAAGGCCTGAGGAAACATCTTTTTTATACGTTCAACTCCTTCGATAGAAGATGTGTCGAATAGAATTATCCTGCCGGACAATACGCCGCAAAGACTCCTGATAAAATCCCATAAGTGGACACCGTACCATTTGTTATTGCTGAACCTTACCATGCAAAGCTCACCCCTGGCTTGCATACTTTTAAATCTATCTTCACTGACACAATTCTTATCTTCTCTCTGCCGGCGCCTGGGCCGGGTAGTTGTAAGCCGCACCAGCCTGAATAAGTCCGGGCCCGGTATATAGTTTTCTATTGCAGTAATGAATCGGTTCTTACCCGATGCGGAGGGTCCGGCAATAATCATTACTTTCCCAAAACGATTTATGATATAGTAGGCAAAATTGAATAAAGCGGCATTGACCTTCCGGCATACACTGTTACTCAAACTGACCGTCTCAGAAATTTCGGCATTATGGCCTCCTGACTTAGAGGTTAATCCTGCACTATCATTAAGGCCTTGAAATTTCAAATGTTCCAAAAGCCAGCTGACCGCTTCCGAATTTCTTAAGCCTAAATCTTTAACGGTATTTAAAGGATAATACCCCAGTGAAAGGTAATCAGAATAATGAACCGTTACTCCTCCCCAGCAGAGTATAGGGTAATCAAGCATATAACGGCCGCCCTGGTCTCCTATTACAAGAACCTCTCTTAAGTCATTTACCTCTATCCGCTGAGCAAAATCATCTAACCCTATAAATTTACCTTCTCTGGCGCATATAACGAAGATATTATCTGTATAAAAGGCCCTCAACGGGCGGCTAAAAAGGCTTTCGTTTTCAGAAATTCTTTCAACAAGCCTCCGGGCGAATATTCTTCTCTCCATACCGCCTCTGAATACAAAACTAAAAAACTCATCTCTTTCCAGATAAACACTTCCCTCTTCTATGTAGGGATAAAATTCCTCATCATTGATAATTTCAGAAACCAAGGTTCTGTCCCCGGGGGTTAGATGCACTTCGTAATACAGCTCTCCGCTTCCGTAATTATAACCCTGCATTGCATTCATCAAATAAACATGGATTAAATCAGGGTTTAAATCAAACCCCATCTTTAAGGCCTCTTCTTCTATGCGGCCTATAAAATAATGTAGGTCACCCAATTCATGCGGCAGTCTCCCTGTGTTGAAAGCAAGATGGACGCCTGCCCTATTTAAACCGGCAAATAACCTGAATATCTTAGTCGGTATAAATTCAGCCCATACCGTTCCGTCGAAATCCACCATAATTCCTTTATATATCCTTTTTAAAAGCGATATCCATTGACGACCGCGGTCAGCGGTAACTGTGCTGCGTCTTTCTCTTACTGTAATCGAAACATGGTGTTCCGGTTTCCCAACCCAGGTGATACCATTGTGGGAAATCTTTACCACTGCTCCGTAATCTCTGCTGTGAGGAGAGGGTACCCTTGCAGAAAGGGTTCCTTTGAAAAGAGCATTATTGCCCACAAAACCTATCAACTCACATACCCCTGTCTCTCTCCAGGCTCCCGCCTGATTTATATCCGACCATAACACAACTCCGACCTGCAGCCAGGAGATACTCCTTATATGCCCGGGAATAAAGACTTCAAAATAAAAATCAACTGCATCTCCTGAATAAACCTCAATGGCACTCCCCGGGACGGGGTGGAGATTTCCTGCCCATTCCACCCTAACTTCATTCACCTCACTTCTTAAAAACTTCATCAGCCTGGCCACAAATACTACTCTTATAATTTCGGCTTCGGTTAGTTCTGATAAGTCTTCAATTTTCAGCCAGGGCATATACTGACTGATTAAAGGAAAGATTGCCTCTAAAGAAACGGAATCCAGGTCTTTCTGTTTTAATGCCCATTGGGAACAAAGCTGCAGCCTCCAGTTAATCCATGCGCGGTTGCCGAAAGTTCTTGCCGTTTCTTCCGCATACCACAAAAGTTCTGTCGCTAAATAATAAGGCAAGGTTTTGAATACTCTGCCGGTATTAATTTTTGCGGCACTTTCTGAGAAATATCCGTCAAAGAAAGACAATATCAATCTATCGAAATGTCGGAGAAGAAAAGGATTATTCTTTACTCCGTCTATCATAGTAATAACCACTTTGGCTAATTCTTTAGCGGGACTGCCTATATCGCTGGATTCAAAATCAATAACAACCACAACCTCTTCTGTTTCAGGATTAACAAAAGCGTTGAGCCAGGAATAGTCTCCCTGATGAACGCAACGCAGTGTATCTGCCTCCACAGCTTCTCTGAAAGTCTCAAATTCAGCCGAAGAAGGAGTATCTCTATACCCTGAATCTATTAAAGTCTTCTTATATCCTTCGATCCTCCTTGCCCTGGCATCAAAACTCTGTTCCCGATAAATATATCTTTCTGATACCGGAGGTAAAGGCTGACTGTGAAGGCGGGCCAATAGTTTACCGGAAGAGGCCATAACTGCCTGAAGTTCTTCAACCGTCCTTCCCTGAGAATGGAGATATTCAAAAAGAAGCTGGTACCGGGAACCGACTCCATAACGTACATTAATGAATATTAATGCTTTGGCTCTATCATTAAAATAAAATAAATCAACCCCCAGAAGTTCTCCGTATCTTTGCAGGAATAATTTTTCTTTTTCATAATTATAGTCGGCCTCCTTATTTATTTTAAGATAATATCTTTGATCACCTGATATCAATATCAACTTTCTTTCGCTGAATTTTACTTTTTTCAGGTCACAATCTGTTGTCAGGCGTTTACTTAGCCTACCAAAATCATCCCAGAGCTCAGGTTCCCGGGTCCACATATTTTCTAAACAATATATCAATCCCCGCAGATTTTCCTCGGATCCCTGAGAACCGGTTACGGAGTCCTCTAAAACCGCTTCCAGCTTTTCTACTTCATCGGGATATCTTTTAATGATAGCGGTTCTTGCCTGGAAATGGGTTTTGCCTAAGATAACTTCTAATCTTTCATGGTAAGCTACCGCCTCGAGCAAGAGAGGCAGGCTTTCTGAGAAATGCTTCGTAAGTATCTGGTAGGTTGGTCGGGAAAGGAATACTTCGAGTGTATGGTGGTGTTCTCTGGCCCAGATAAATTCCGGAGGTCCCCTTTGAGGTTGAGAAGTTAAAACAAAAAATTTAACCGGCATCCCCGCTATTCGCCCAATCAAACCGTCAAATCCGACAGGCATAGTATATTCAGCCTTTTCCACTAAAGAAATTATGTAAGATATCTCTTCGGAACTTAGGTTTCCAAAGAACCCTTTATGGCCTCCTGAGAATGAAACTTCATATTTGTGTCCGCCGGATTTGGAGGCAATATTAAATCTTTCTTTATATGTCGGGGTATTGCTGAAGGTATTGAAGGCAAAAACAAAAGCTGCCGCGCTGGGGATAAAAGCATGTATACCCTGGGGAATTTTGCGGTCCTGTGAATTCATATGGCACTCATAGAAGCTACGGCCATCTTTTCCCCGGCTGTTTGCCGCCTGCATACCTTCTAAAAATCTCAAAGCCTCATCTAAACGCCCTCTCTTGTTTAAGACCGCTACGTAAAGAGCAGTATGTACACTCCATAAACCTCCGTTATGGTAGCAACCTTCGAATTCCCGGAACCCAAACTCTTCTCTGTGAAGTCCCAGACTCTTTATCTCCCCGGAAGGAATACAGGGATAGTGAGCGGGAAGGAGAGGATAAGGGTTATCTGAAATATTATCTAAAAATTTTATTATTTTTCCGCACTGGCCTTCATCGGCTATACCGAAAAGAATGGAAAAAAGATTGCCGAACGTATCAAAACCTCCGCAATAACCTCTGCTTACTCTATCGGGCGAGGGGTCAGAGAAATGTATAAAGTAAGCTGCACCGGCAGGCAAAGCCGCTCCGGTAGTTTTATATATCGCCGGTGCATCGCTTCTCTTTGAATCAAACCAAAACTGGCCTCTTATAGCTTCTCTTACTCTTTTGGCTTTCTCTCTGTAAGCCTGAGACACTGCAAGCTTACCATTAATCTCTTCAATATCTGAAAACTCAATAAGCGCCTTGTACCATAATGCCTCATCATAAAGAACATAGCCACGCTGTGGATAGGCATCTGCCCAATCGCCTGCCCTGGGTATAAGCAGTAATTCTGTTTCTCTATCTTCAAACCTGTCCTCCAGATAACTTAAAGCTTTTCTCAAAGCTGATAAATGGACATCTAAAAATTCCTGGTCACGTGTGTATTTTAAGTATTGCCCGCAACCCAAAATATATAAAAGATTGGGATCTACTCTTTCTCCGATACTACCGTAAGAAGGACCTTCTTCCGTAGACACATTACTGGGTATAGCCCCGTCTGTTCTTTGATAAGCACATAATGTATCTAAAGCCCTCTTAAGACCATCAACGAGAACAGGATCTCCGCAGGCAAGAGCGGCTATACCTATATATATACTGTCACGTGCCCAGAGACGCTTGTAATTATCTCTATCTTCAAGAGAAGCCAAAAATCCAAGCGGTGTAATTGCTTCATGCATCAACTCAAGACAAATCTGATAACTATTATTAAGAAACCTGAATAAACCGGTCCTGCTATCTTGCTCTTTGACTCTGTCCCTAAACACCTGCCTGTGTCCTCCTGCTTTTGATGTGATATTGAGTCCGGCTCCGGCGCCCTTCAAACTCTCTTGCAGGTATTCTCTCACCGCTCTTATCAGTGCTGATTCTCCTGTAGTCACAATGAACTGAGACTCTCTACCTTCGATTGCTGAAAGCATATCCTCAATAACTCTTGAGGTAAGCAACATTCCTATTCCTCCTCTCTGTGCATGAACTCCGGCTGCTGCATAGCCTTCCTCTGTTATTACAATAGAAGGAGAGCCGGAATCACCGGGCTCGCTTTCAGCTCCCAGCAATATCTCTATATCCTTAACCTGTAACGCCAGACCGCTTGAAACAGTACCCTTAAAACTGCCTACTAAGGTAGCTATTTTTCCTTCGGTTAATTGAAGGATAGGCAAGGGTTTGAGTTCAGGTCCCTGGACTTCATCTTCTGCTATAGCCAGAAACGCTAAATCCCCGCCCAACAAAGACTTTTCTGAACGCAATAGAACTATAGAGGCTTTGCCTGCGTCTTCGGCCTCTATTGTTTGCAGCTTGACTGAATCACTTATATGATTAAAAACTACATGGGTGTTGGTTAAAAGAATATAATAGCTGCCGATTTTTTCCACCACAAAAGCAGTGCCGGCGCCATGCATTGTGATTTTTATTCCGAATAAAGAATATTCACTTTCCACAATTACTTTTAAAATACTTCTTAAAAATTCTTCGTCATCCCTTGCCTTTCTCACCCTTTCTGTTACCTCATCTAAATTTTCTCTCGCATCCGGAAGCTTCAGAACTATTTCTTTTAATCTTAAAGGATCTGCCTGGAAACCTTCTCCGGAAGCACTCACTCTGAGTATGTGAAGCATGGAGTCTTTGCCTACCCTTACCTTTCGCAGAGCTTCAGCTAAAAAGAAAATAGCTGTAGCTGTTTTTAAACTGCTCTCTCTGCTTATAATCTTCTTAAAAATGAAACCTGCGGTGTCAAACAGGTCTCCTCCTGAAACTTCTCTTTCTCCCGAGCCAATCTTGGCGAACCGCCAGCCAGACCAATAAAACAGCAAAAATCCGGCCAGGCCGGCGATAAAGTACAGCATCTCTCTGCCATCACTTACGTTTTTGCAAGAAAATAGTAAAAGGGAGCTTTCAGTTAAGGCAGCAGCCGCAATCACCAACGATTCTGCTGTATAATAAATTTGAAGATTATATTTATTGAAGTGACTTCTTTGTAGATGATAGATATTGTAGCCGCGCATTATTGCTATGGCTGAAAGCAAAGGTAAAGGTATTATCAAGGGACTGGATTCAAGAGCAGCCATATATTTTCCCGTAATGAATAAAACAAAAGAAAATGCAATAAAAAGTAATGATTTAGATATTCGCAACCATTCTCTGGGTAAATTCTGTATTCTATTTTTAATTTTATCCAGAGAAATTCGCAAAAAGATACTTTCTCTGTAAGAACTAAAGTACTCAAACTGATTTCTATAAACTTCTTTCTCTGTTGCCTCCGGATTTTTGCGGTGATATTCTTCATGATAACGAATTGATTCTCTTATCCCCGGCAAGATAAATCTAATAGCAGGGTGCTCTTCTGCAGGAGAAGCAATCTGGGATAAATCAAACCTTGCCACCGAATTAGGGAAAGCCTTACCGGCAACCAGATTCAAAACCGAATATAGCGTTTTGGCAATTATAATATTAAAGCTTAAAACGGCTAAAAATATCCCGGCCATAAATCTTCCTTTTAAAAACATCTTGAGGCTATATTTTACGGAATCTATGGCACAACATTGCTGCGTACCCGATGAATAATCAGACCGTTCCTCTATGAAATAGGGCATTATGTTTGCATACATCACTGCACTGTTTATATATTCGGTCGTTATCTCATTGGCAAAATAATTACCTATCTCATCAGAGTATGTTTCATATAAACCTGGAAGTGCAGGATCATCTATGTGCATCACAGGCCCTCCGACAATCCATCCAAATATCTGCTCTCCGCGGGAC
>WJKZ01000282.1 GCA_014728785.1 Candidatus Omnitrophota bacterium | reverse complement strand
TCTTCAAGCTTTATAGCTCTCTTTAAGCTCCAGTTAAGCGCTCTTAATTCCATCTCCACCTCGTCTCTTTCACCGGCACCGTACGGCGACTTGCCCCTGTGTTTATCGGAAGCATGGATTTTTTTAACCAGGGGTATAATAATTTCTTTAAAAGCCTCATAACAATTATCACAGCCAAACTTACCCTTTCTTTTAAAATCTTTGAAAAACATACCGCATTTAGGACATTTTAAATATTCACTGCTTTTCTTTATGTTCTCACCCGCAGATAAGCCGGAAGGAGAATCTGGCTTTTGGAACTGCCCCTTGATTTCACCGCTTTTTTCCTGAGCGCAGCTCTTGCATATATGCATCTCTACTATTTTGTCCTTAACTATTTCGGTTAAATGAACTGTAGCTGTATTCTTCTTACATATATCACATAACATAAAGCACCTTCTGTTTAATACCTGTTTTATTCCGGGAAATATATAACTATGGCGGAAATTTAAACGCCGTGAGCTTTCTTGGATATCAGATTTTATATTTAGTACCCGCTGTTTTAGTTATTTTTTTAAATTCCTTCATTATGGTTGTGGTGACTTTACCGGGCTTACCTTCGCCTATGCATCTGCCGTCTACTCTGACTACAGGCACAATCTCGGCAGCCGTACCGGTTAAAAAACACTCATCGCTTATGTATAATTCGTGACGGGTCAATACATGTTCATGCGTAGGGATTTTCAGTTTTTTTGCTATATCCAGCACCGCATCACGGGTAATACCTCTCAAAGTACCCATACATTGCGGCGGAGTATAAAGCTCTTTGCCTTTAACTACAAAGATATTATCTCCTGTACATTCGGCCACGTAACCCAGATGATCGAGCATTAAAGCTTCCTGGTAACCTGAATTTATAGCTTCGATTTTCGCCAGGATGTTGTTTAAATAATTTAAAGATTTAATCTGAGGATTCAAAGCCTCCGGTATATTTCTGACTGTAGGAACTGTGATTATATCCATGCCTTTCTTATATAACTCCTCCGGGTAAAGATTTATCTTGTCAGCTATTATCACCAGAGTCTCGTTTCCCCGGCATTTACGCGGGTCCAGCCCCAAATCTCCTTCCCCCCGTGAGAGGACAACCCTTATATAAGCGTTTTTCAACTTATTGATTTTCAAAGTCCGCATTATCGCTTTGCTTAATTCTTTTTTAGTCAAAGGAACATTTAGCATAATAGAGCGGGCAGATTCATACAACCTGTCTATATGTTCCTTTAATTTAAAAACCAGGCAGTTGTAAGCCCTTATGCCTTCAAAAACTCCGTCCCCGTATAAAAAGCCGTGGTCAAAAACCGAAACTTTAGCGTCTTTTTTGCTAACCATCCTACCGTTAAGGTAAACCTTCATGTTTTTCCTCCTCTGGAATAATAATACTTATCGCTAAAAAATAAAAACACTTTAAGATATAAAGAACTAATTAATAAAATTCCTGCGGGTTGGCCCTTATCCGTCCGTCTCTCATATAAAATACTCTGTCTGCCTCACCGGCTAAATCCGGATTATGCGTTACCAGAACTATGCACTTCTTCTTTTCCCTGTTAAGGCTTTTAAGAAGGCTGCTGACTTTACTTTGAGAATCTCTATCCAGATTACCTGTAGGTTCATCGCAGAGAATTACTTCCGGATCGTTCATAAGAGCCCGGGCAAGCGCCACTTTCTGTTTCTCTCCTCCGCTTAACTGGGAAGGGAAAAAGTGCGCCCGCTCCACTATATCTAAATATTCTAACAATTCTTGAGCCTTTTTGAAAGTGTATTTTCTCCTGAAACTTCCGGCGCCTATCTGGATATTTTCTATGACATTAAGCTCTTCGATAAGATGGAAAAACTGAAATACAAAACCGATATGCTTGCCTCTCCAGAGTGAACGCTGCTTATCGTTCAATCCAAAAATATCCCTGCCTCTGAACATGACCCTGCCCCCTGTTGGAACGTCTAACCCTCCCAGCAGATGCAGAAAAGTAGACTTCCCCACGCCCGAAGGCCCGACAATAGAAACATATTCTGCTTCCGACACTTCAAAATTGATGTTCCGCAAAGCCTGAACAAGCTGATTGCCGCTTCGGTAATTCTTGCTTAAGCCGTATATATCTAAAATATGCGCCATTTTCTCTCTTCGGTATTTTTTAAAAAATTAATCATACCTCAACGCTTCGGAAGAGTCCAGCCTGCTGGCTTTGAGGGCCGGAAACAAGCTGAACAAATAGGATAAAAGAATACCTATAGAAGCTATCAGGAAAATATCTCTGTAATTTATGGCTACGGGTATGTAATCTATATAGTAAATATCCGCCGGCAGCTTTATGAAACGATATTCTCCCAAGACGTAACACAAGCCGAACCCCAAAAAGGCACCGAACAGAGTGCCTATCAAGCCAAGAATTAAACCCTGAAAACTAAAGATAGCCATTATTCTTCTGCTGGTAAACCCCAGCGCTTTCAACACGCCGATATCTTTGGTCTTTTCAACCACCTTTACCGTAAGGGTAGCAAAGATATTAAAAGAAGCTACCAGGATAATCAAGCTCAATATTATAAACATTGTTAATTTTTCCAGTTTCAACGCTGAAAAAAACACTCTGTTGGATTCAATCCAGGTAGTGACAAAAACATCCTCCGGAAAATTCATTAATACCTTCTTCTTAAACTCAGATGCGGAAAACATATCTTTTATATTGACTCCTAAAAACAAAAGATAATTAGGAGAAAGTTTACGGGCTTCCTCAAGGGAGGTTACAAGATAATTATTATCTATATCATATAATCCAATCTTAAAAACACCTCTTATGCCGGCTTCTTTAAGTTTAAGATTTTTATCTAAAGGATAAAACTCTATTTTTTCAGAGAGGAAAAATCTCCTCATTGCCCCCTCACCCACAAAAAAACCTTCATCGTTAAATTCTTCCTTCACATATTTATAAAAAACTTCCCGCTGGGCCGGACTTTTAAGCTCAAGACCTTTAACGGATAAAGGAAACACCGTCTTATCGAATTTGGCAAATAACTGGGTCTCTAAAAAAAGGGATACTACCTCAACCTCCGGCCAGTCTTTAATAGTATCTTCTATCCGGCTTAATTTCGGCCTCTCAAAAGATTCTATAACCACATGGTAATTGAATCTTGTAAGCCTTTCGGTTAATTCGCGGTCAAAACCGTTCATTACCGAAATCACAACTATAAGAGTCGCTATACCCAGGGCGATGCCTACGCAGGAAATTATACCTATGAAAGATATGTGTTTAGCTCTGCCCCGGAAAAGGAAACGGCTGGCTAAACGTAATTCTGTTAACATTTTTATATGCCTTTTTTCTTTACAAAGCAACCTTCATCTTATCCCTTCCAAAGTTTTAACGGGATAAGGACTTGAGGAGGGGAAAAAGGATTACATCTCGTATAGAAGGCTGATTAAGAAGAAGCATCACCAGGCGGTCTATACCTATACCTAACCCGGCAGCCGGGGGCATTCCATGTTCAAGACTTAAAACAAAATCTTCATCGATTTTTTTAGGAAGCTCCTCCTCTGTCTCCATCTGTCTTTCAAACCGCCTCCTTTGCTCCACGGGGTTGTTTAATTCAGAGTAAGCGTTTGCTACTTCGAGGCCAGCAATAAAAAGCTCAAATCTTTCCACAAGGTAGGGATTATCCTTTTTGGTCTTGGCCAAAGGAGAAGTCCAGGTAAAAAAATCAACTATAAAAGTAGGCTTATCCTGGGGATAATTCCTCTCTATCAACTCCTCGGTTATATTAAGTATCTGGCTCCGGCTCAGCTCCTTCTGCAGCTTAAGCTTCCTGCTGATTTTTTCAACCATTATTTCCTGGCTGTCTTCCGCTTTTATGCCGAACTCTTTCTCAAACAAACCGGCAAAGGAAATCCTCTGCCAGGGAGGAGTAAAATCTAACCTTTTTCCCTGATATTCGAATACAAGAGAAGAATTCACCTCTTTCGCAAGGAAAGAAAACAAATCTTCACATACCTTCATCATGTACTCATAATTTTGGTAAGCACAATATGCCTCAAGCATTGTGAATTCCGGATTGTGGCGGGTAGAAACCCCCTCGTTCCTGAAGCTCCTGTTTATCTCGAATACTTTTTCAAACCCCCCCACCAGCAGCCTTTTAAGATAAAGTTCAGGCGCTATGCGCAGATAGACATCTGAACCGGTAACATTGTGATGGGTAACGAAAGGCCTTCCGGCCGCTCCTCCTGCCAGGGGCTGAAGCATAGGGGTTTCAACCTCCATATAAGAAAGTTCTCTAAAAAAACTTCTTATCAAAGATATTATTAAAGAACGCTTGATGAAAACTTCCCTGACGCCGGGATTCGAGATTAAATCCAGATAACGCTGCCTGTAGCGTGTCTCTACATCTTTTAACCCGTGCCACTTCTCAGGTAAAGGCCGTAAAGTTTTAGATAAAAGGGTGAGCTCTTCGGCCATTATGGTAAGCTCACCTGTGCGGGTTTTAAAAAGCTTGCCCTTTACCCCTATGATATCACCTATATCCAGCTCTTTAAAAAGTTTAAAGCCTTCTCCCGGAAGCTTGCTCTGGGCATAGATCTGCAATTTTCCGGTATAATCCATTATGTGGGCGAATCCGGACTTTCCGTGCTCACGTTTGGAAACAAGCCTTCCCGCGCAGGAAACTTCCTTTTCCTCTTCGAATGAATCGATTATCTCACTGACATTCAAAGACTTACAGAAACTACTTTCAGAAAAAGGGTCTCCGAACTCAGAAACAATATCTTTTAATTTTTCCTGCTCATTCATGCTTCATAGATTATATAGAATAATATATTTACTGTCAAACCAAAAGAAAGACAAAGTCGCTGAACACAAAATCAGCAGTGTTCCAGGGATTCGAGCGATTCGACATCTCCTTTTGCGTTTATGGATAAGCGTAGGTCTCTCAGTACCAGTCTTTTTTGCCTGTCCCTGGTTAAGCCGGGAAAGTCTCTCGCGTTTAAATCTACTACTTCTTTACATTCACTTATTATTTCAACTCTTCCTTTAAGGCAGGCATCTTTC
>WJKZ01000003.1 GCA_014728785.1 Candidatus Omnitrophota bacterium | reverse complement strand
GACAAAAAACCAAATCCCGGCGTTCCGGAAAGAAATAATCAGAAAAATATGCACTATTTTGCCTTCAAAAGAAATACTCTCTATTGTGAAAACACAAGAATTAAAAAATTGGCCGAAGGATTCGGCACTCCCCTTTATGTTTACAGCGAAAGGACTATCCGGGAACATTATAATAAGATTAAAAAAGCTTTTAAGGAAGTTAAGCCTCTTATCTGTTATTCGGTGAAGGCCA
The DNA here is from genome assembly GCA_014728785.1 of Candidatus Omnitrophota bacterium. Lineage (GTDB taxonomy): Bacteria > Omnitrophota > Gorgyraeia > Duberdicusellales > 4484-171 > WJKZ01. The sequence goes on along the minus strand of WJKZ01000003.1, from coordinate 5,147 downwards.
ACTCCAATCTTTCGATACTGAAAATAATTAAAAGCTTGGGCGGAGGCCTGGATATAGTTTCTGGCGGTGAGCTGTACAGGGCAAAGGCCGTTAAATGCCGGCCCGAAAAAATAGTTTATGCTTCAGTCGGGAAGAGCGAAGCAGAAATAAAGGACGCTTTAAAATACGGGATTTTAATGTTTAATGTTGAATCCGCGGCTGAACTTGAAAGGATAAATTCTGCCTGCATAAAGATGAAAAAGAAAGCGAAAGTATCTTTACGGTTTAACCCCGATGTTGAGCCGGGTACCCACACCTATATTACTACCGGAAAAAAAGAAACCAAGTTCGGCCTGGATGAGGGGTCTCTGAAAAAAATATTTCTGGAAAGCAAAAGATACAAAAGCATAGTTTTATGCGGCATACACATCCATATAGGCTCTCAGATAACCACATCACATCCTTTCCTGAAAGCCTTAAAGAAAGTGAGCGGAATTGTAAAATATCTGCGCACAAAAAATATAGCAATAGATTATCTGAATATCGGCGGAGGACTGGGGATAGTCTATGGTGAGGAAAAACCGCAGACAGCCGCAGATTTCGCAAAGAAGGTCCTGCCTCTGATTAAACCATTATCTCTTAAGTTAATAATCGAGCCGGGAAGGTTTATAGTAGGCAACGCCGGTGTTTTGGTAGCGAAAGTTTTATACATTAAGGATACAAAGTCTAAAAGATTCATAATAGTGGATGCTGCGATGAATGATTTAATCAGACCATCGCTTTACGATGCCTATCATACTATAGTAGGCGTGGATAAAGTAAAAGGCCCACCCGGCAGGAGTTCGGACATCGTGGGGCCCGTTTGTGAAAGTGGTGACTTTTTAGGCAAAGACAGGCCTCTTAAGGTAAAGGAAGGAGATTACATAGCGGTTTTGGGCGCGGGTGCTTACGGTTTTAGCATGAGCTCTAATTACAACTCAAGGCCGCGGCCTGCGGAGGTACTGGTAAAAAATAATAAGACCACCCTTGTAAGGAAACGCGAGAACTACAAAGATTTGATAGAAAAAGAGGTATAAGTTTTAAGGAAAATGGATAAACTTAGTTTTTATAAAATGGAAGCAGCAGGTAATGATTTTATACTGCTGGACTTAAGGCGAAGCAGGAGCAGGAGGATTAAAGGAATGAAATATGCCGAATTCTGCTCTAAGTATTGCAGCAGAAAAAAAGGCATAGGTGCAGACGGGCTGCTTTTGATTAAGAAATCTAAAAAGAGCGCTTTTAAAATGCGTATATTCAATTCCGACGGCTCTGAGGCTGAGATGTGCGGAAATGGTGCGCGCTGCGCGTCTCTTTGGTTTTTTTTAAGCCATGCCGAAAACATCAAAAACAGAGAAGCATTACCTACTCTTAAGTTAGGCTCCTTAGCCAAGCGGGGCAGAAAAGCGGGCATGGAGGATGAAAAATTTACTTTTGAAACAAAAGCAGGGTCCATAAGCGCTTTCATACCGAAAAGCAGGAGAGTTTTAGACAAGAATAATTCCAAAATTATAAAGGTAAAACTCACCGATCCTTTTGATTTAAAAGAAAACATGGAAGTTAAGGTACTGGGAAGGACCTTGAGGGTAAATTTTATAAATACCGGCGTTCCTCACGTAGTGGTATTTGTTGAAGGGTTAGAAAAAATAGATGTGAGAAGAATAGGCAGGATTTTGAGGTTTCATAAGAAATTCCAACCCGCCGGAGCTAATGTGAACTTTGTGGAGATAAAAGGTAAAGATGAGATACGTATACGGACTTATGAAAGAGGAGTGGAAGATGAAACTTTTGCCTGCGGTACGGGGGCGGTAGCCTCAAGTATATTGGCAAATTATAAGCTCGGCGCTAAAGGAAAAAAAATAAAAATGAAGGTTGTAACTTCAGAAGGAGAGGAGTTAATAATCTATTCGGACTCATTCGAAGACAGAGTAAGAAACGTATGGTCACAGGGAAGGGTGAGGCTTGTATATAAAGGCAGTATAGTCTGATTTTATAAGTTAAGCCGATAAGGAGGTTTTATGTTTAAAGGAAGTATCGTGGCTTTGGTTACGCCGTTTAAGAAAAACAAGAGTATCGACGAGGATAAATTGCGTTTTTTGATAAACTGGCATATAAAAAATAAAACCGATGGTATACTTGTCTGCGGTACCACCGGAGAAAGCGCAACCCTTACGCACGAGGAGCATCGTTTTGTTGTAAAGACCGCACTTGATGAGGCAAAGGGGAGAATCCCCATAATAGCCGGCGCCGGCTCAAATTCTACGGAGGAGGCATTATCACTGAGTGTTTTTGCCCGAAAAGCCGGGGCTAATGCGGCGCTTGTAATCACCCCTTATTATAATAAACCCACCCAGGAGGGGATGTACAGGCATTATAAGAAGATAGCGGGAGAAGCAAAGCTTCCAGTAATTATATACAATGTTCCCTCCCGTACGGGCATAAATATATTACCTTCAACCGTTGCCCGGATATATAAGGATTGCAAAAATGTAATAGGTATAAAGGAAGCCTCCGCCAATATGGCTCAGATTACAAAAATAATGACTCTGGTGGATAAGAAATTTACCCTGCTTTCGGGGAGTGATGAGATAGTTGTGCCGGTTATGTCGGTAGGAGGAAGAGGTGTCGTATCAGTTGTTGCAAACATATTGCCCCGGCGTACCCATGATTTGACCGCTCACCTTTTGAAAGGAAATTTACGGGAGGCTGCAGAGATTCAGCTTGAGCTTTATGATTTAATAAAAGCCCTCTTTATAGAGACAAACCCCATACCGGCAAAAACCGCACTTTCTCTTATGGGGTTAATAGACCTGAATTTGCGGTTGCCGCTTTGTCCTATGAGCAAAGGCAATCTTAAAACATTTAAGGGGATTTTAAAAAAATATAAAATAAAGCTAAAGAATTAATATATATTAAATCAATCGACGTAATCATTAACAATCTTTGTAATAAAATATAATCTTAATCGGGATTATAACTGCAGATTATATTGGAGGTTAGAATGAAAATAGTTATATGCGGAGCAAGAGGAAGAATGGGCAGGCGCATAACCGCCTTAGCCCGGGAGAGAGGACTCGAGGTTGTAGCCGGAATAGAAAATGAAGGCCACCCCGATGTGGATAAGACTGTGGAGGGAGTAAAAATTACTTCTGATTTAGAATGCATAAAGGAATGTGACTGCATTATCGATTTCAGCCGGCCCGAAGCCACAGAGCGGTGTCTTGGTTATGCTTCTAAATACGGGAAAAATATGGTAATAGGGACTACCGGCCTGGATGAAAGAGTAGAGAAGAAGATAAAAGAAGCATCTTCTTCAACCGGCATAGTCTATTCTCCTAATATGAGTATAGGAGTAAATGTGCTGTTTCGCCTGATAAAAATAGCAGCTTCAGTTTTAAAGAATTACAGGGCTGAGGTGGGCGAAGCACACCATATTCATAAGAAAGACGCACCTTCCGGCACGGCAAAAAGAATCGCCCAGCTCATAAACGGCGAAGGCATCAAGCTGGGAATCGATGAGATAAAGGCCGTAAGAGAAGATGAGATTGTAGGAGACCACGAGGTAAGGTTAGAAAGTGATGTAGATACGCTCACTCTTAAGCACAGCGCCAAGACCCGCGATATATTTGCAAAGGGGGCGCTTGAGGCGGCCGGGTGGCTTTCCGGCAAGGATAAGGGTTTGTACAGCATGGATGATGTATTGTTCAATTCTTAAAATTTTTGAGAGGTTAAAGTATGAAGAATTTTGATTTATCCGAACGTTTAAAAGGTATAACGCCTTACCTCTTTGCCGAAATTGACAGAAAAAAATCGGCATTGCGCAAAAAAAAGGTTAAGTTTACCGATTTAAGCATAGGCGACCCCGACCTTAAAGTGCCCGGGGGTGTGGTAAAGGCGCTATACAGGGAGTCTTCCGTTAAGGCTAACCAGAAGTACGCTATGGATAGGGGGAATCCGGTTTTAAGAGGAGCCATTCGGCAGTGGTTTCTTAAAAGGTTCGGGGTAAAATTAAGTGAAGATACCCAAATTCTTCCCCTGCTGGGCTCAAAAGAAGGGCTGGTTCATTTTCCTCTGGCCGCAGTAAACAGAGGAGATTACGTTTTAATCCCTTCTCCGGGATATCCCGGCTACAGGAGTGCCGCTATACTTTCCGGAGGAAGGGTTTGCGATTTGCCTCTACTGGCAAAGAACGGCTTTTTACCCGATTTAAAAAAGATACCCGAAAGAGTCAGAAATAAAGCGAAGTTGATGTACTTAAATTACCCCAATAACCCTACAACAGCTCTGGCTTCTGCCGAATTCCTGCAGAAGCTTGTAAAATTTTGCTCAAAATACGGCATAATACTTGCATATGACAACGCTTATTCTGAGATTTATTTCGAAGAAAAGCCTCTAAGTGTCCTTCAGATAAAAGGGGCTGAGGAGATAGCTTTAGAGTTTCATTCTTTCTCAAAGACATTTTGTATGACCGGTTTTCGTCTGGGATGGGCTTGCGGGAACTCTGCTTTAATAAAAATGCTTCTTAAGGTCAAGTCCAACATCGATTCCGGCGTCTTTACCGCCATGCAGCTTGCGGGGGCACAGGCTCTTAAGAAAGAAAAAAGCTACGTTGATATGCTGCGTAAGACATTCAAGGAGAGAAGAGATATCTTCGTCAGCGGTATTAAAGAGGACGGGTTCACTGCGTTGTATGCAGATTCTACCTTTTATGTATGGGCTAAAATACCTTCAGCCTATAAAGGTTCCATGGAATTTGCCGAACATCTTCTTTTGAGTAAAAAAATTGTGGCTACCCCCGGTATCGGTTTCGGTAAATACGGGGAAGGCTTCATAAGGTTTGCGCTTACCGTGGATAAAGATATATTGGGCAAGGTTATTAAAAGGAAGATTTGTTAGCGATAAATCAATAATCAGGAGAGGAGAAATTATGAAAAGATTAGCCTTGGTGATTCTCTTAATGTCTCTGGGCAGTTATGTTTTTGCTCTTGAGATTAATAGTGAGGTTTTCAGCAACAAAGATTATATACCCGACAGGTATACCTGTGACGCTAATGATTTTTCACCGCCCCTTCATTGGAGCGATGTGCCTTCAGACGCTAAGAGCCTTGCTATAATTTGTGACGACCCCGATG
>WJKZ01000281.1 GCA_014728785.1 Candidatus Omnitrophota bacterium | reverse complement strand
GTCGTAACAGAGGCGGTTGCTTCTTCTTTAATAAAGCGCAGCGGCTTAGATGTAAAGCTGAATATTTTAATAGGATCCTGGGGTACTCTTCATCTTAAAAACAGGTTCGCTAAATTTTTCGGAAACATAACAGATGGAGATGAGTTACATGTTATCACTACCGGCGGTGGAGGCGATATAATGGGCGCAATAGGTGCAGCAAGAATATTAAAGCAGATTTTAGCTAATCAGGGCAAACGCGTAAAATTGACCGTATTTACATCCAATCTTAAAAGAGGCAGAGAGAACCCCGTAGGAGGTCCTACGCCTATAAGTACTATCATGGCTCCTCAGCCTGATGGTAGTCATAAAAAACTTCAGCCTGTAATAGAGAACGGGGAGCCCTGCTATTTTTATTTTCTCGAACCGCAGGTAGAGGCTCATTCTCCGGTATTAGATGTTGACGGTAACCCCATATCTTTAAATAGCGAGTTATTTCCTGAGGCAGGAGGAGATAATGTTGTTGCGCCGGTAGTTATTACAGACGGATTGGTGGTTGAGGCTGTAGAAGACGAAGAGATTACCATTGTTATGTCGGATGCTTCAGCCTCAGGGCAGCAATTGGCCGGATCTTATCTGAGATGGGTTTCAGGTATTGAATCGGAATCTGATACTAAAGTATCTACCTTGTTTCTTGATATGGGCGGGGATATATCAGCAGAATATAAATTAGAGCCTTTGCTAATTTGGTTTATGAATATAGCTTTATGGTTCTTGAAGGGTAAAAAAGGCCCCAGGCCGGTTAGAAAAATATGCTCGAAAGAAAAAGGCATTTCTTCTCCCAATACCGATACAGTATTTTTAATGATGGCTTATGCTTTGGAAAATAAACGCCCTGACCGCATTGCTCTTGGTGTTGCGGCCTGGGGTGGAGACGGAGAGATGCAGTATAGAGGTTTGGAGATTTTAGAAGAATTATTCGCAAGTGATAGAGTTGAGGGCACCATTGATTATCGAGCGTTTTTTTCAATATATCCGGAAATATTATATTGGGTTAATAATCTGCCTATAGACAGTTCTGTCTCAGGAGGATTGTTTGAAAGATTATCGGCAATGGAGGTGGGTATTGGCTATGTGCCGCAAAGAGAAAGGGCAATTCCCTGGATAGAAGGGTGGAGAGAGTTGGGTCCGCCGGCTATGCGTTCCGACAAAATATGGTATTCTCAATTTTCCTGTTCCGAATTACCATCAGGAGAAGGAGGCATATCTGCTCAAGCTACAAGAGGAGGAACCCGTCTTATGGTATTTCCTCAGCTCTATGGGAGTGCGGTAATTTTTAAACCTTCTTCTCTGGTTTACCGCATAAAATATTGGTTCCGGGAAAAGTTAATTCTGGGAGATAATCCAGGATTGATAAAGAGGATATTATTTTTTATACATAATGTTTTTATACATTCTAAGGAGCTAATCTGGATAATCTTTCGGTCTGAGAGAATCGAGAATATTTTAAGAAAAATAGACGATGTTTTTGTAGATATTCTTTTATCTGATAAGGGTCTGAATTGGTGGCAGATAAGTGATGTTACCGGTTTACACGGCATCACTAACGAGATGAACGATATTAACAACATAAGGGACCGGACTGACGGCAGAGTCAGAGGTTTTGTAGAAGCAATTTACTCTCTGGCCAGTGAGTTTCCCGATTTATGGAGGAGATATGAATTTTTGGAAAATATTCTGAGAAAGCTAGAAGAACATTCTTTTGTAAAGACAGAAGAAAGCCAGGACGTTAAAGTTGTTGGCGATAAAGTTGTCAGAACACAGGCAGAGAAAGCTATTAAAGTATATTGCCTTCCCGGCGAAGAAGGAGAAATGCATTGTACGGTGGAAGATGCTTATCGCGATTTAGAAAGTTATTATGAACAATTGGAGAGATTTTTAAATGGAGATGAAGTACAGCCTTCCCGGTTTTTAAATCTTATAAAAACTAAAATTGAGTCACCTATCTCTTTATTATTTGTGTGTCTTTTGTTTTCGCCCTTTATTTTACCCCATGAACTTGGGAATCTTATCCAGGCTGCATTGACGGGGAGGTTAAGTGATTTGGATTTTCGGCTGACAGATTTATTTTCCGGACTGCATTACCGTAACCGCGCTCCTCCCTGTCACGGTGGTATAGCGGCGAACCTCCTCTTAGGTGCCCTCTTGATTTTTCTCCTTCCTTCCTTTCCTCTTGCCCTGCAGATTTTATTCATTGTCTTGGGAGCCGGAAACTTAATACATGGATTAGCTGATATAGCTCTTAACAGAAATTTATTAGAAAGCTCCTTTCCCCAGCT
>WJKZ01000280.1 GCA_014728785.1 Candidatus Omnitrophota bacterium | reverse complement strand
GAATTAGACCTGAGGCGGCAGGAGACTACCAAGGAAGAATATGAGCCTGTTGTAGGCGAGGAAGAAGGTATTGTAAGAAGTTCTCAGAGAAAAACCGAGTATTTTAAAGGTTCGGCTGGAGGCGCAGCAGGCGTACCCGGCACTCAGAGCAATGTTACCGGCGTTCCCGGCTATCCTCAGGCCGGAGGAGGCCAGGGGAGTTCCGATTATACCAGAGAAGAAGTAATAACTAATTATGAGATAAATAAAGAACTATCTCATACATCCTCTATGCCCGGTGAAGTTAAAAAGATTTCAATATCTGTTATATTAGACGGAGAATTTTCTCCTGAAAAGATACAAAGCATAAAACAGGTTGTTGCCTCCGGTGTAGGCATACGGGAGGAAAGAGGTGACAGCGTTGTGGTGGAAAGTTTTAATTTTGATAAGACTTATATGGAGGAAGAGGCTGAAGCTTCTAAACTTAGAGATACGAGAGAATTCAGGAATCTCTTGATAAAAGCCGGAGCAATTATACTTGTTGTTTTGATTGTCTCTCTTTTTACATTATCTATGGCAAGACACGCAAGAGTTATCCGCACCGCAGCCAGGAAGGTAAAAGAAACACAGGGGAAAATTCCTTCCCCTGAGCCGGCAGAGAAAGGCGGGGCTGGCAAGGAGGAAGTAGTCCCGGCAGAAAGTATAGATATGTTAAGAAGACAAGTGGTAGATATTGCCAATAAGAATCCCGAAAAGATTGCAAGAGTGATAAAGGGATTAGTAACAGGTGGATGATATGGCCAGGGAAGACCTTAACAATTACAAAAAGGCGGCAATAATAATAGTTTCTTTAGGGATTGATTTAGCTGTGCAGATATTTAAGTATTTGGATGAAAGAGATGTAGAAATTATATCCAAGGAGATTGCCAAGCTGGGTACGATAGATAAAGAGGAAATGACCGGGGTAATAAAAGAGTTTCATAATATGCTTTTGTCTGCAGAAAGTGAGGCGGGAGGTATAGGATACCTGAAGGAGATTCTCTCACGTTCCTTAGGTCCTCACAAAACCATGGAAATCATAGGGCGACTCTCTGAGATACGCCCGTTTTCCTATTTTGAGAATACATCCAGTTCCCAGATTGCAGAAATACTTTCTAAAGAGGACCCCCAGATTATAGCCTTGGTTTTTTCCTACCTTCCTTCTGCTCAGGCAGGAGAAGTATTCTCTCTCCTTCCCGAGGATTTAAGGCAAAAAGTTTCTATGAAAATGGTTTCTCTTGCCAATGTGCATCGAGAAGCGATAGACAGTGCACATAATGCGCTTGAGAAAGTCGTAAGTACCAAAGAAGGGGGCGTAACCGAAAAAGTTTCTTTTGAAGGTATGGGTATAAAGACTTTGGCCTCTATTCTCAACACCGTTCCCCAGCAGGTTGAAAAGGATACCCTGGAACAGATTAAAAGGGTCGATGAGGAAACTGCGGATAAAGTAAGAAACAACATGTTTATTTTTGAAGACCTTATTACTTTAGAGGATGTTGCCCTTCAGAAGGCTTTAAGGCAGGTAGACATGCGGGATTTGACTTTTTCTTTAAAAGTAGCTGATGAAAAACTTAAAGATAAAATTTTTAAGAACCTTTCAGAAAGGGTAAGAGATGCCTGTAAAGAAGAATTGTCATACTTGGGTCCGGTAAGGGTTAGCCAGGTGGAAGAGGCTCAGCATAAGCTTATAGATGCCGTGAGGAAGCTGGAAGCGGCAGGTGAAATAGTGATACCGCGCAAGGGTAAGGAAGAGGAGTATGTATAATTTTTATTTTGTTTTTATAAACAGCTCAAAATTATGGGAAAGATAATAAAAAAAGACAGGATATGGAAGGGGGTTTCTCTTCAGGATATCGATTGGAAGGATTTTTTCGGCAGTAACACTGTGGGCGGAGAAGATTTATTTTTAAAAGAAATAGCCGAAAGCCATACATCTCGGAAGGCAGAAGAGGAGAAAGAAAGAGTTGAAGAAAATAATATAGGTTCAAAGGAAGCTGAGCAGCAGGCTAAAGAAATTATAGAGGAAGCCAGAAAAAATTCTCAGGCGGTAAAAGAGGAAGCTTTTAGAAAGGGCCTGGAAGAAGGAAAGGCTGAGGCAGAAAGATTAGCAGAAGAAAAATTCCGGAGATTATTTGAGGAAGATATTAAAAAAGTAAGAGATTTAGCAGAACAAATTACTGTATCTTTCTCAGAAGCTGTAAGGAAATCACAGAATTCACTGGTAAAGATTGCTTTAGATGTTGCCAAGAAAGTCATAAAGGATGAATCAAAGAACAGAAAAGACGTAGTCATAAATATGATAAAAGAAGGCTTATCAAGAGTATCGGAAAGGGGAGAGGTAAAGATAAAGGTTAATCCGGACCAGCTCCCTCAGGTTAAAAAAAGCAGAGAGAAATTTTTGGCTAGCCTGGAGGAAATTGATAAATTTGAAATTATCAGCGACCCCGGAATTGAAACCGGCGGATGTGTCATAGATACTAATTCAGGGAGTATAGATTTACGGGTAGGTAAACAATTTTCCGAAGTTAAGAAAAATCTGGTAGGTGAGGAAGAGGATGAAGGAGATACCTGACCAGGATATGAATTTTGATAAGTATTACAGAGTTATCGAGTCTACAGACCCGGTAAAACTTAACGGTAAAGTTACCCGGGTGATAGGCTTGGTAATAGAATCCGAAGGGCCTGCTGTGGGTATAGGCGAAATTTGCCATATTTATTCGAAAAAAATGTTCACACCCCTTAAAGCAGAAGTGGTAGGCTTTAAAGGAAACAAAGTTCTTCTTATGCCTCTGGGCGAGATGGCTCAAATAGAGCCTAAAAGTGAGGTAGTAGCAACAGGCGGATGTTTGGAGGTAAAGGCTTCTCCTGAGCTTTTAGGAAGAGTCTTGGGCGGTCTGGGTAACCCTATAGATGGGAAAGCCCCGATTGTTACTGACAAATTCTACCCCGTAACCAGTACTCCGCCTCATCCTTTGGCTAGAAGCAGGATTAAGCAGCCCATAAGTACAGGAATTCGTTCTATAGACGGGCTTCTTACTTTGGGTAAGGGGCAGAGAATAGGTATATTTTCAGGAAGCGGCATAGGTAAGAGTGTGCTTATGGGCATGATTGCAAGATATACCAGTGCCGACGTAAACGTTATTGCTCTTATCGGCGAGAGAGGAAGAGAAGTAAGGGATTTTATCGAGAAAGACCTGGGTGCCGAAGGTCTTAAACGTTCTGTTGTAGTTGTCTCTACATCTGACCAGCCCGCTTTAATAAGAGTTAAAGGAGCGCAGGTTGCAACAGCCATAGCAGAGTATTTCAGGGATCAAGGATTAAACGTAATGTTTATGATGGATTCGGTAACAAGATTTGCTATGGCCCAGAGAGAGATAGGGCTGGCTATCGGAGAGCCTCCTGCTACTAAAGGCTATACTCCGTCGGTATTCGCACTCCTTCCCAAGTTGCTTGAGAGGAGCGGGGCAGCGGAGGAGGGTAGTATTACCGGTGCTTATACAGTACTGGTTGAGGCGGATGACATGAACGAACCCGTAGCCGATACTGTCAGAAGCATACTCGACGGGCATATTGTCCTTTCCAGAGAGCTGGCTGCTTCAGGCCATTACCCTCCCATAGATGTACTTTCGAGCATAAGCAGGTTGATGATAGATATTGTGGACAGTGAGCATTACGAATGTGCCAGCAGATTAAGAGATACTTTGGTTACTTACAGGGATTCCCGGGATTTAGTTAACATCGGAGCTTACGTTAAGGGGAGTAATCACAAGATTGATTATGCTTTAGGGATGTTGGATGAAATAAATAAATTCCTAAGACAGAGAATAGAAGAAAGAGCAGAATTTAATCAGACTGCCGAGTGGCTGAAAAATATGTTTCAGCCGAGAGGTACATAAATTCGGTATGAATAAAAGGATGTCAGGAAGTTTAAAATAAGTTATTATGGCCAGGTTTAAGTTTAGATTGCAAAAAATACTCGAATTAAGGAAAAGGAAACAAGAGGATAGACAAAAAGAGTTAGCCGGATTAAAAAAGTTGTTAAAAGAAGAGGAAAAACTTTTAGAGAAGCTGAAAAAGCAGGGGTATGAGGTGAGAAAAAAAATAGATTTAATCCAGAGCAAAAAAGAAAATTCTCTGGACATGGAAGAACTTACCAGGCACTCTGATTATTTAGATTCTTTAAGAAACAGGATTCTTTCACAGATAAGAACTATAAGAAAAGTCATAGAAGATATTGAAAATAAAAGAGGGGAGTTAATAGATGCCTCTAAAGAAAAAAAGATTATAGAGACACTAAAAGAACAACAATATAAAAAATTCCGGGAGTCGCTGGAAAACTGGGAAAAGAAAAGGTTGGATGAGTTTGGAATGATAAACTACAGCCACAGGAGAGATAATAAATGAAGCTGGCATTTGACCTTAAAATAAAAAATGAATCGTTAAGGAGGTCGTATGGACTTTCTTAATATGATATCGGTAAACCAGGCAGCTTTTTCCTCAGCCGTTTCTGAGAAAGGTTTCCTGCAATCGGCAGGAAAAGAAACTAAAAATTTTAGAGAGATAGTGGAGGACATTCTTCTAAAGCAGCTGGAAGAAAGTGAAAATAAGTCTCTTGATTCCGAATTTCTAAATATGCCTTTATTTTTTATTCTTATAGGCAACCTGGAAGCTTTTATCCAGAACATAGAAGGTGCATCCGCTTTAGAAAAAGAAGGTATGCTGGAGGATGTGGTTTCCCGTATCCTGGATTTTATCAATTTACATCGGACTGAAAAATTGGCCGGATTTTTAGAAGCTTTGCTTGGAGCCGAGAGCAAGCAGGATATAGCCGCCGCATTGGAAGATTCTTTGCCGGTTAGTTCTGAATCAACTGATGGGCTTTCAGGGGTTGACCTTAAGTCTTTGATGAAAAAAAATGATGAGTTTACCAAAGAACTTATACGGATATTTGAGAAATTTTTAGGAAAAGCTGAAAGCTTTGCTTCTGAAAATAATTCTGAAAGCTCTGATGGGCCGGCTCCGCGCATAGAAGCGGATATAAAGGATATAGCCCAACTGAAGGCCAGTATAAAGGATATAGTTTTAAAACTTGCTGACGGAGATAAGTTAGGAGATATTAAAATAAACCCAGCAGGTGTTAAAGCAATATTGTCT
>WJKZ01000279.1 GCA_014728785.1 Candidatus Omnitrophota bacterium | reverse complement strand
TGATTCCTGTCGGCAGGCCGTAGATTTTGAGCACCTCACAAATATCCCCGATTATCTTCTTCCGGCATTTGCCTAAATTGCAGGAAAGAAAAGCTGCAAAAACCATGCCTATGCTTACCGCTTCTCCATGAGAAATATTTTTGTACTTTTGCGCAGATTCAAGGGCATGGGCAAAGGTATGGCCGAAATTAAGAATTGTTCTTATTCCTCTTTCTTCTTTCTCGTCTGTACTGACTATCACTGCTTTTATGGCCGAACAGGTGGCAATGAGCTCCAGAAGAGAAGATTTTCGTTTTTTCTTTATTTCTTCACCCCGGTTCTTTAAAAATGCGAACAGCTTCCTGTCTTTAATTATCCCGTATTTTATTGCTTCAGCCATACCCTGATTGAATTCTTTGGCGGGCAGGGTTGAAAGAAAAGAAGGGTCCGTAAATACTGCCTTAGGCTGGTAAATAGAACCGACAATATTTTTTGCTTCTTTAAGGTCAATGGCGGTTTTGCCTCCTATGCTTGAATCTATCTGGGCAAGCAGCGTGGTAGGCGCCTGAATATAGGGTATACCGCGTTTATATATAGAAGCTATGAATCCTCCCAAGTCACCGACTGTCCCTCCACCCAGACAAATTAAAAATATTCTCTTGTTGAGCTTATCGTATTCTAAAATCTGTTTGATTACTTTAAACAGCCAATACCGACTTTTGAGGGATTCCCCGTCTTTTACTTTTATGATTTTGTAGGTAGATTTTGGCCTGAAAGTAGAATTTATATATTTTTTATAGAGTTGATATACACTATGGGGAACTATTACAATACCCAGATTACCCAGATTATTTTTTTGTGCGTATAAAGATATCCGGCTTAAACAATTCCTGCCGATATGTATGTTGTAGGGGTTATTTTTTAATTTAACCGGGATTATTTTCATATTTCCGTCCCCAAACCGAATAGGTGGATGAAAATTGTCACCAACGGCAGGATAAACCAGTGAAAGAATCCCAGAGCCATAAGGATGATTATTATAAAAAGACCGTAAGGTTCAATTTTAAGGTATCTTTGAGCGATTTTCGAAGGAAGCAGCGAGGCAAGTATCTTGGAGCCGTCCAGGGGCGGGATGGGTACTAAATTAAAAACCGCCAGTATTAGATTCAGATACATAGCCCAAAAAAATATCTCCTCTAATCCACCGCTGCTCATCCGTACACCCAGAGAAAAAACAACTGCAAGGAGTAAGTTAGAAGCCGGCCCGGCTAAACTTACCCACTTTATATCCTTATGAGGGTTCTTGAAATGGTAAGGGTTTATAGGTACGGGTTTTGCATACCCTATTGCTATAGGCAGGCCTAAGGTACGCAAGCTGATAATAGCCAAAAGAATAGGCAAGATTATAGTGCCGACCATATCTATATGGGCTAAAGGATTAAGTGTGAGGCGGCCCGAATTCTTGGGGGTGGTGTCGCCGAGCTGGAAAGCAGCCCAGCCATGGGCATATTCATGAAAAGGTATAGATAAAAAAAGAATAATTAAGAGTACTGCAAGCAATTGCATTGTGGATGTTTTTAGGTGGTGTTTAACTTATAAATATCTTTCAGATATTTTTTCGCCTTTTCGATATCTGTCTCCGAGAGTTTGCCGTTTATTGACAGATAAAAATAAGGCTTTTTTCTGGAACTTTTCGGTTTGATTAGATTTTGGATAATATCAAGGTATATTCCGGAAAGTTTCGCTTCAGCAGAATCTATCTGATTGAAAAAGTATTCGATTAATTCCGGATGCTTCTCTCCTAATTCTGTAAATACAAATATTATACTGTAATTTACGTCCTTGTCCTTGGCGGGAAGATAGCTGGATACTACCGGTATGATATCTTTACCCAAATCAATCAGTTTACGGTGCGCTTTTTTCTTGCTGTCAAAATCAGAAACCGTCATTTCAGAGAGAATTTTTATTACCAGGTGGCGAAAATTGTCTGTTTTAGCTATCGGTTTTGTAAATTTATGATGAACCCAGCCCCGCGCGTAAGGATAACAGCCAATCCTTGTCCATTCTTTGCCTTTTTCAACTATCTTCACAATAGTGTTTCTCCCCACATCTCCTATCACATAAGCTCCCAGAGAGGGAGAACTTCTTAGGTTAAGGGTAGAGGCGGTAATTTTTCCTTTATTTGCGGATATTTGTTCAATATAATCAGAATGGACGTAGCAGGGAAAATCATCGGGCAGGCGTATCTTTAACCAGCCGTATTTTTCCTCTAATACTTCAATGCTTTCTCCTTTATCCAGTGTCCCTAAGCTTTCCGAAAGGATAGTAGAATCGGCCCTTACGTTTATATTATCCTCTTTTGTGATGTGCACTTCATAAGAAAATGCTGAAACAGCCTGAAGGATAAAAAAGACAAGAAAAAGCGTTGTTTTCATCAAAGGTTTATTTGGCCGGGTTTTCTTTTCCTTCTGTTTTCTTTTCCTCTTCCTCTTTGGGTTTTTCTTTCTTGATAGCTTTAAGTTTAACTACTTTTATTTTAGGAAGTCCTACTACCGGGTCGCCTTCACTCCATTTTCCTCGTTTTCTCAACCATTTGATTCTTTCTGTCCTTTTCATTACCGAGCGGCTTCCTCCGAGTTTTTCAGCACGTTTTAACGACGGATGTAACCCCATTTTATAACCTCCTTAGTATGCAATCTTTATATGTTTTTCGTAATGATTGCAGGTATTCTTTAGCTCTTTTTTTATTGTCAAAATTTCCTACATAAACCACCGCATATTTTCCTTTTCTTTCCACCGAGGCCGGATAGCCCATATCTTTTAACCGGTCAGCTTCTTTGTT
>WJKZ01000278.1 GCA_014728785.1 Candidatus Omnitrophota bacterium | reverse complement strand
TCCGTAGTGGAGTAATAACTCCTTGTTCCTGGCGGCATACCAGATATTTACTATAGCTATGCCTAAGCCTGCAAAGATAAGTATAGTCTGAAGGATTCCGGAGAGAAGCAGGCCTGAGGCGATGAGAGATAGAGATGAGGCAGCGACTAAGACGGCTCTTGATAAAGACACTCCAGGGCCGGTGTTTGCTGGGGAACGGCCCGGGCCCCTGGAGATTTTATTATCTCTATGGCCTCCGGAGAATGATGTCATACCGGTTTTAGAGGAACCTGACGAACCTTTGTATCTTTTCCGGTGGTATTCGAAGGCTTCCTCGAATCCGGTATTTTGCAGTGCCCGGCTAAAATCAGAAAAATATTTATAACCCTCTTCTGCTTTTCCGGCTCTCTCTATTACAGAGAGCAAATCTCTAAAACTATCTCCAAAAGCTGCTGCCATAGAGGGATTAAGGTAAACTGATTCAGATAATTTTAAATCCTGCTCAAAATCGAATAACCGCTTTATTATATACTCTAAGGTTAAAGCACAATCTCTGGCAACCTCCTTTTCGCTGAGAGACCTTCTCTGCCAGGGGGCGATAACGCTGGTACAATACCAGCTTCCATCTCCGGCAACCCGGATATCCTGAGGGTTTACAGAAATCCACAAGTCTTGTTCCCCCGAACCTTTGTCTTCAGACAATATTTGTATAGTTTCGAATAAAGACCTTACGCCCTTTAATATTTCGGCCAGACTTGCAAGCAAAAATGAGGTGACCGGAGATAAACCTTCCCGGCTTCTCAAATATTGAATGCGGGAGGCTTTCTCCGCTATCATGGTCTCAAGGCTTACCCCTTCAATAAAAGATTTAGCTAAAACTCCGTGTTCTGAGTCATAACCTATGCGGTCAGGTATTCTCAGCCTGCCATATCTTTCTTTAACGGATTGAAGACGGCTCCACACATAATTTTCAAAAAAATCTGCTGCCACATCAAGAACAACCGCCTCACCTCTTTGGTTACGGGCTAACAATAAGGTAGAACTGCGAGAGTCAAGCCTTCCCTGAAAATACAGATTCTGGGTAGTTTTATCTAAAGTAAGTTCATATTCAATTTCGGCCTGGCCGTTCTCGTCTTTTATTCTTTCAAGCCAAAGAATAAGCCACTCTTCCCATCCATGTACGCGATCACCTATATCGCCGTAAATCTTCTTAAGCCTCCCGTCGTGAGCCAGTCCGCCTATTAACTGACAAAATTTACCGGCATGCTCCGGGTCTATTTCTGCAACTCTTTTATCTAAAGCTAAAATCCCCCGGGCTTCACCCAACAGGGCAACAAACGTCATATCACTTGCAGGAATTCCTGATTCAACCATTAGCTGTTCGCATGCTGTTAAAGACGTTTTCCCGCTTCTGATTGCAGAATCAACCAATATATAATGCAGGCCTTTTGAATTATCATTCTTGCGCTTGATTTCCAAATGGGAAGACCTCATGCTCTCTCCTGTCAATAAAACCTGCCAGGCATCGGTCTTTACATGGTCGGTTAAAGCCTGCATCATTATCTTAAGAAGCGGCACACCGCTGCGGGGTAAACCTACAATTACAACGGTATATCCTTCTGTAACCAAATGCTGAATCCTCTCCCGGATAACTCGTTCTATAACTAATTGGGCTATTTTGTAATAATAAGTAAGGTTTTGTCCCCGGAATCGATAAGAATCTATGCCGTCAAACTCAAACGGCTGGAGAACCTTAAAAATATCCTCTCTGCCTTCCTCATAAAATTCAGAATGAGTCTCAACTATCAAGCGCCCTTCTGAGACAAGACCCGAAAGATCTGCCTCTTCCACAGTAGGTTGAGTTGAGGGCCATTTTAGAGCATGCCCCCCGGATTTGGAGGTTAAAACTATTTCTCTATCAGGTAGAGTAAATTCTATCAAATCTTCCGCTAACTCATATTGTTCGGCTGAAGTTAAAACACCTTCTGCTGTAGATTCGCGGACAAAAGCAAGCATTGTATCCAAAAGCAAACCCTCGCTTCTAAAGATATCGGGCTCACTGGTTAAACATTGATACACTCCCTCAACTACTCCATGAGCAGGAGTGCCTTCGGGATATATTGTATCAAGATAAAGTTTTGCCCAGTATAATGCGAGGTGTAAACCTTCGGCCCTCTCTATAGAATCAAAAAACCTTCTAAGCATATCGAGCTTGGCCTGCCTTGACCTCTTGACAATTTCGTGCATGTGAAATTCACTGATATCTATATCGGATACATCGGGAACCGGCACAACAAAGCTCTTCCACCAGGAAGCATCAAAAACCCGTCCATAAAGACGGCTGAATTTTTCCCGCCCTAAAACACTCTCCTGCATTTTTTGGGTATAATATGCTCTCAAATGCGAGGGCAGAAAAGCAAGGCTTAATCTGTTCTTTCTAAAGACAGAGACATTGTAACTATTTATATCGTCGGTGAGACCGTCAAGCCCTATCACTACCATGGTCTCTCTTCCGTTGAGAACCATCAGGCCGTATTTTTCCATAATCTGGGGATCTGAATCTACTACACCCCTCATCCACAATTGTTTCTGTAAGGAGAAATAATCGTCTATCAGGGACTTTATCTGTTCATCTATCCTGTCTATCGCAGCTTTTAAAGCCATGATCTGATTATAAGATTTCTCTTCTCTGTAATCCTCTGTCTGAAAGAATAAATCTTCTCTCTGTCTTAAAAGCATCTCGAATCTTTCCCTTAAAGGCTCCACTCTGTTCTGAACAAAGATATTTCTCAAAGGTATTCTCCTGCCGTCTATCCTTACAAACCTTTCCAAGTCGGCCACATAACAAAACGTAGTCGGCACAACCAAGCCTCCTAAACGCTTCTTTATAACTC
>WJKZ01000277.1 GCA_014728785.1 Candidatus Omnitrophota bacterium | reverse complement strand
GCCGAATTCATGTATAACGATTAAAATACTGAATAAAATTATAGTAACGATTATACTCATATCCTCTCCAAATATTCCTTTGTTTTTCTTCTGCCCCACTCATCCCAGTAAAAGATGTCATCGGTACACTTTACCTTATGAGAGGGATATTTTTTAAAAATATGCCGGATAGCTTTGCGTATATCCAAAAACTTTATTTTACCCGAAAGAAAATATTCGACAGCTGTCTCATCGCAGGCATTTAAAATAATCAACGAGTTATCATCTCTGCGGGCAGCCTCTATTACAATTTTAAATAAGGGATAACGGCGGGAAGATACCGGCGAAAAAGAAAGAGAAATCCCTCTGTTAAAATTCAAGCATCTTCTGACTGAGAATCTGCGGGGATAGCACAGGGCAGAAGCTATAGGCGTCTTCATATCGGGTGGGTAAATAGAGGCAAAGACTGATGAATCTTTAAATTCCAGTAAGGCATGTACGAGTGAATCTTTATGTATAAGCACTTCTATCGAAGAGTAATCCATATTAAAAAAATGGTGGGCTTCTACTACTTCAAACCCTTTATTAACAAGGGTGGCGCTGTCAACGGTAATACGTTTACCCATATTCCAGGTAGGATGAGTCAGGACTTCTTTTATTCCTACTCTGGATAAATATGTTGTTTTATGTTCGCAGAGAGAACCTCCCGAGGCGGTAAGGTAAATCTTCCTGACAGACTCGGGCGCCTTATTGCCTTTATCTCCCAGATGCATTAATTGGAAAAGTGCGTTTATCTCGCTGTCAACGGGTATTATTTCTTTTCCCAGACGCTTCATCTCCTCAAATATAAACTTACCGCCGGTGACTACGGATTCCTTGTTTGCCAGCGCAATCCTCTCGGAATGTCTAAGGTTCAGCAGAAGAGGCTTCAGGCAATCTACTCCTGAAATCGCCATCATAGATATTTGTGAATCAATCTGAGAGAATTCCTCAAGCCCTGACTGTCCCTTAAACAATTTTATTTTTTTATTTATTTCCCGGCTCAGTTTACGAGCCGCATCTTCTCTTACTACACATACACAAGAAGGTTTGAATTCTTCTATCTGGGCTCGGAGGGTTTTGATGTCTTTGTAAGCACACAGGCCTGTTACTTTAAACTCCCGTCTGTTGCGCCGGACAAATTCCAGACAATTTCTCCCCACTGAACCCGTAGAGCCGAATACACTTAATTTTTTCACTCTTTAACTTCCGCGCGGCCGGTTTATTCCCAGATTAATAATTACAGCTTTTTTAGCGCATCATGGTGAGATAAAGATAAAAAGTAGGTGCCGTAAAAATTAAACTGTCTATAACATCCAGTATGCCTCCCATACCCGGTAATAGCTTACCCGAATCTTTAACCCGGCAGTCTCTTTTTATTAAAGACTCGAAAAGATCACCCAATTGGGAGACTATAGCCAATATTATTATCACGAAAAACTTCTCAAGAAAATTTATACTGCCTACAAAAAAAGAAAAAATGCTGCCGATAACCAGACTGGTAAAAAATCCCCCAATAGCTCCCTCCAGAGACTTTTTGGGACTGACCCTTCGGATGAGACTTGTTTTGCCGAATTTCTTCCCCCATAGATATGCACCTATATCGGAAGATTTCGTTACCACAATCAAAAAACCAGTCAACAGCGCACCTTCGGGAAATTGTCTTATCCGTATCAAAAAACTGAAACACCAGGAGATATACAAAACTCCGAACACCGTAGCAGAAATCGATAAAACCGCCTGGTGGGAATCTTTTTTCGTCAATTCCAGCAAAAATAAAATGAATAAGCCTATAACTACGAATAGAAACTGCCACCCTTCTTTTACCGGAAAACTGAAATAAATAGTTACCGGTATAAGTACTCCTACAAGTAACCCCAGAATCTTAAACAGCCTTACGCCCTTTTTTTCTACCATATAAAAGAATTCATAAAGGGCTATTGCCGTAAACGCCACAGTAATCAGACCGCAAAGAGGATAGTATATTATTCCCGCTACTGCTATTGCCCCAAGTACTATAGAAACAATTGTCCTCTTAAGCATTGATTCTGCCGAATCTCCTGTTTCTTCTGGAATATTCTCTTATTGATTTCCTGAATTCATCTCTGGTAAAATCCGGCCAATATACATTAGAAAATACCAGTTCGGTATAAGCCAGGTTCCAGATAAGAAAATTGCTTATCCGCTTTTCCCCCGAAGTCCTTATAAAAAGGTCTACTTCCGGAAACTCACCTACAGAAAGATACTTCTGGAAACAATCTTCATCTATGTCGGAAGGCTTCATCCTGCCCCTCCGGCATTCTTTTACGATATTCCTTGAGGCGTTGACTATGTCCCAGCGTCCTCCGTAATCTATAGCTACTTTTAAATAAAGCTCGCCGTTTTTGCTGGTAACCTCCTCTAATTCCTCTATTTGTCTCAATATCTCTCTACTTATACGGTCTCTTCTGCCTATAACCTTGAAATTTATTTTTTCTTTTATAAGTTTATTTCTGTAGGAAGCCAAAAATTTACTTAAGTAATTAAAAAGGAAAACTATCTCTTTTTTAGGTCTGTCCCAGTTTTCAGTGGAAAAAGCAAAAATGGTTAAAGCTTTTATTCCCAGGACCCTGGCCTCGGATATTATCTCTTTGACCCTTTGAGCTCCTTTTCTGTGTCCGGCAGTACGGGGTAAAGTTTTCTCCCTCGCCCAGCGTCCGTTGCCATCCATTATAATTGCTATATGCTTGGGCAAATTTTCAACGAAGACATCTTTCGGCATTACCCGTTCACCCCTACTAAAAATTTAAGGGGGCTCCTGCCCCCTTAATTAATACGCCTCACTTACTGTTTACAGTTATTCCTCTTTCAGCTTGTTTTTCATCAATTCTTCCTTAAGGCTATTTTCCAGTTTCTGCTTCAGCTGTTCTGCCTCCTGGAGTTTTTCGTTAAGGGTTTTAATTTCTTCTTCGCGTTCCTGCAGGCTGGTTTTAAGATTCGCTATTTCTTCCTGAAGAGCATTATTCTCTTTTTTCAAATCTTCGATAGTCTTTTCCAGGCTTATGCTTTTAGCTAACTCCTGCTTATAGACATTCGACAAGGAGTTCATTTTAACCAGCAAAGATACCCCCGCAATCACCAGGATAACTATTAAACCTATCAAAAGACTTATTATAAAAGGATTATCCTTCATTTTAAATCCTCCCCTTGATAAACAGATTCAGCTTCAACGCCGCTTTGTTCAATCTTTTTAACTGTCCTGGGTATGATTACAATCTCTACCCTTCTGTTAAGCTGCCTGCCCTCGGGGGTGTCGTTTGAAGCTACCGGCCTGTACTTACCATAACCTACCGCAGACAACCTTTCGGGGTCTATGCCTTCTTTTTCCAGGTAATAAAGAACACTCAATGCTCTGTGAGCGGAAAGCTCCCAGTTAGACTTCCAGGGAGAATGTTTTATGGGAACATTATCGGTATGGCCTTCTATGCCTATATCATTCTGAGGAACCTCTTCCTTAAGAACCCTGGCCACTTTATCTAAAATCGGCATACTCTCTTCTCTCAATTTTGCCTTCCCGGAATCAAAAAGCACCTCGGCGACAAAGGTTATAACCAAACCTTTCTCGGCCATATCAACTCTTACCTGTTCATCTTCTATTTCTTGAGAAAGCCTATCAGAAAGTATGGACTTGGTGCGTCTCAATTCTTCCAGCTCGCTCTGCAGATATTTTATCTTTTCTATATCGGAACGTCTTCCTTTCTGAAAAATTACAGCACAACCGTTAAAGACTAAAAGTACAGCAACCAGCAAAAATAAATTCTTATTACGCATAACTCCCCCTTTTTATTGAATTTAGATTACCACAATCAAAACTGATAGTCAAGCCTGCAAAATAAGCAGGTTCACTTGCCAAAATATAGGTTAAAATGCCCGTCACGGTAAGCAAAAATTTAGAAAATTTGCCGTCACATGTTATAATATAATAAAATCCGGCCGGGTATACCGGGAGCCAGAGTTATGAAAAGACTGATAGAAATTACAGTTTTGATTGTTCTTCTGGGGGTCCTTTTTATCTTCGGGAAACCTAAAATAGCCGCTTACTATAATAATAAAGGAGTAGAGTGCTATCAAAACGGTTTACAGGAAAAAGCAATCTCTTCTTTCAAGAAAGCCTTGGCTATAGACTCCTCCTCTGCCGTCGCCCACTACAATATGGCAAATTCCTATGCCGAAATGAAAGAAATAGATAAGGCTGCCGCTGAATACGGGAAAGCCGCTGAATTAGACCCGGATAATATCGAAGTCCATCTATCCTTAATCCAGTTGTATCTTGAAAACGACATGTATCAGGAAACTCTGGATATGCTGAGCAGAACCCAGCAAAAATTTCCCAATAACCCTGAGATTAAAAAACTCCTTAAGGAAGCCTGGGTAAAATATATGGTGGACCATTCAAACAAAAGCGTTAAGTCTTTCGTAAAAGGCAATAAGGCCGAAGCCTATTCTCTGCTCAACAAAATACTTGAATTCGACCCGGACTTCGTACATGCCAATTACCTTCTGGCTCATTTTTACACCATAGACGGTAATTACAGGGAAGCCGAAAAAAAACTGAAAGAGATAATTATAAAATCACCCGAATTCATCGATTCCTATAAGCTGCTGGGAGACATCTACTATCAAGAGGGGAGATTCGAAGAAGCTATACAGATATATAAAAAGGGCCTGACCTTAAACTATAACGACAGTGAGCTGCATAACGGACTGGGCCTGGCCTTTATGCGCATAGAAGCTTATGATAATGCCATCGCCCACCTTAAAAAAGCAAACCAGCTGGAACCGAACAATCTGAATATCCAGTACAGTTTAGCCAGTGTATACCGTGATAACAATATGCTGGAAAGGGCGGTCGAAGAATATAAGAGACTTATTTACAACATGCCCGAATATCCTAATATTCACAATGACCTGGCGGATATATACCTTCGGCAGGGAAAGCAGGAACAAGCTTTTGCAGAATACAGAAAAGAAATCGAAAACTGCCACAAGAGGTTGGCTGAAAACCCGAAGGACGAAGTAGCTCTTTCTGACCTTGCCTATGCTTACGCGGGGTTAAAAAAATACAATCAGGCCAAAGACATAATCGGAAAAGCCTTAAAAATAAATCCCGGCTACAGGGAAGCCTATCTTACCCTGGCCAGAATCGAAGAAAACTTAGAGAATCCTCATAAAGCCCTGGATGCTTTAACCAAAGCAAAAGAACTATCTATGCGGGGTGATTTTATAAACCGGGATGTCGCACGGGTAAAAGGCAATGCGGGTTTACCCTTCTATGAGTCTTCTTCTTTAGATAAAGTATACCTTGTCAACGGAAAAGTACTGGAAGGCATTATTAAAGATGAAAACGAAGAAAAGGTAACTATGGATATTTTTGTAGGTAAATCCTGGGGGACGATATCCCTGCCGAGAGGAAGAATCCGGCATCTTATCAAGGCCGGAGAAGAAAATAATTTTTAGGCTTTGCGGTCTAAATCTGCCACCATTTTTTGGTGATTTCTTCTTTGAAATGCTTGAAGATACTGTCAAATATCTCCTGGCGGTGCGAATCGTGAATCTTTAAGAAATACCCTCCTAT
>WJKZ01000025.1 GCA_014728785.1 Candidatus Omnitrophota bacterium | reverse complement strand
TTCCGCTGAAGGCGGATCCGCCTTCGGCGGAACAGTCTGTCCCCTTTGGCCACTCGGGAACCTACCCATTTATTGCTTATGGCTAATGACTTATAGCCTATAGCTAATGATAAATGTATTCTATGCTTTATTCTAAATCAGCAATAAATAGCCAGCTATATGCCATCAGCTGTATGCCATTATGGAGCCCAGGAGAGGAATCGAACCTCCAACCTGAGGTTTACAAAACCCCTGCTCTGCCGATTGAGCTACCTGGGCATATTATAAAGTTATCTGAATTTTTTGAATACGCCGGGCAAATATTCAATTAAATCACTCGCGATTAAACAGACCTGGGTCTTATCTTTCACTGCTGTGTCGGCGGCCAGACCGTGTATATAGACACCTAATCTGGCTGCATCCAGAGTATTCAAATTCTGGACCAGCAAACCGGCTATTATGCCGCAAAGAACATCTCCTGTCCCGGCAGTAGCCAGGCCGGGGTTGCCGGTAGAATTTTCAAAACAGCTTTTTCCGTTTGTTATTATAGTATGATTACCTTTGAGAACAAGAGTTAAATTATATCTGAGAGCAAACTTTTTGGCAAGTTCTTTTCTGTTCTGCTTTATTTCGGAGACAGATTTTTTTGTTAATCTGCTGAACTCTTTGGGATGAGGAGTAATAATTACATTCTCAGAAGCTCTCTTCATCAAATAATCCGGATTCCCGGCCAGAGCATTCAGGCCATCCGCGTCTATTATAAGCGGTTTTTCTATGTGCCTTACCACCTTCAGTATAAAATTTCTGGCTGAAAGATTACACGAAGCGCCTCCCCCCACCACCACAACATCTGCTTTATCAGCAAAATCCTTTGCCTGCTTGAACCCTCTGGAAGACAAATACCCCTGTCTATCCGGAAGGGGCAAGCTCATTATCTCGGTAAGTTTACACTCAAATATATGGTTTAGAGAAGAAGGAACCCCTGCGGTTATCATTCCCGCCCCGCTTCTTAAAGCAGCCTGGCCGCAAAGGCACACCGCTCCCGTAAGCCCCGGCGAACCCCCCAATACAAGGACGTGGCCGTAAGAACCTTTATGGGTATCAGGTTTTCTTTTGAGCAACTGCGCAGGCAACCGCATAATCTTCTATATGAGTAATGGAAAGAAAAATTTCCAAATCCATATTATCTTTAAACATACAATAAGGAGCCCCGTTGGAACGGTTAAGGACATGTATGTCTTTAAGAGCCAGAGGGAAACTTTTGGATACGGCTTTTATAACTGCCTCTTTAGCCGCAAATCTGGCAGCAAGACGCTGGTAATACATTTTCCCTTCGGGTATGCCGCTTAACTCTTTTTCTTCAAAGACCCTGCTTAAAAAGGCATCTCCCCACTTTTTTATAGCGGAAGAGAATTTCTCTGTTTTTACCATATCTATACCTATACCTAAAACTACCATTTTCCTGCTCCGGTCCTGAATTATCTTTTAATAAGAGATACCATCTCCTCGACTGCCGATACTATACCGACAAAAACAGAACGACAAATTATCGAATGTCCTATATTCAGCTCTTCTATCCCCTTTATCCGGGCTATTGGCAACACATTCTCAAAATCCAAGCCGTGTCCGGCCGCAACAAAAAAACCTTTTTTGACGGCAAAACTGACCGCCTTTTTTATCTTTTCCACCTCTCTTTTCTTTTTGGCGGAGGTCTTTGCTTCGGCGAAACTGCCGGTATTTATTTCTACACTATCGGCCCCTATTTTTCCGGCTGCCTTTATCTGCTTTATTAAAGGGTCAATGAACAAACTAACTCTTATCTGGGAACTTTTAAGCTTTTTTACAACTCTTTCTATTTTTTTATAATTCTTCACAACATCTAAACCGCCTTCGGTAGTAACTTCTCTGCGTCTCTCGGGAACCAGCGTAGCCTGGTTGGGTTTAACCATTAACGCAAAATCAACAATATCCCGATTCGTAGACATCTCGAGATTAAGAGGAAGGCCTACTGATTCTTTCAGCAGAAAAACATCTCTTTCTTTTATGTGACGCCTGTCTTCTCTCAAATGAACAACAACCGAATCACATCCGGCGTACTCTGCAAGCATTGCGGCAACGACCGGATCGGGATAGTTGGTTCCCCGGGATTCCCTCAAGGTAGCAGTATGGTCAACATTCACTCCTAACTTCATATCCGGATCTCCTTTATATCCTTATACCTTCGGTTATCTCACCGCTTACATAAACCCAGGTAATAATGGCAATAATCAAAGATATAAGCTTCAACCAGAAGTTGTAAGTAATAGCTTTTTTTATGTTTATTTTTTTTAAAAACCTTAACATATATACTACCTAAGGTTTCGTCAACTGCCCCTTTAAAATAGTAAATAAATCATTAGGGGTAAGGTTGCGGGTCAGCTGGCCGTTTATGGCTAAAGATATAAAACCATTCTCTTCCGAAACTATTATTACTAGCGCATCGGTGTTTTCGGAAAGCCCTACGGCAGCCCGGTGCCTCATCCCCAGCGTTCTACCGAGACCGGGATTATCGCTCAGAGGGAAAAGACAGGAAGTAGCCACAATCTTGGTACCTTCCACTATCACACCTCCGTCATGCAAAGGCGCGGAAGGATAAAAAATATTCTGGAGCAATTCTGAGCTTAGCTCCGCATTTACTATCAACCCGCTCTCAATAAATTTTTTAAGCCCCATCTCTCTTTTTATCGCTATAAGTGCTCCAATTTTCTTCCGGGACAAAACGCCCACGCCAGATACTATTTCTCTAAGACTTTTTTCAATATCTTCTTTTTTCAGCTCTATGTGAAAAATGTGCCTCTGGCCCAGGCGAGTAAGACCTTCTCTTAGCTCGGGCTGAAAAATAATAACTATCAGTATCAGAAAAAAAGCAAAAAGGTAAGTAAGTATACGGGTGAGAACCGGTAACCCGAACATCTGAAAAAGAAGTAATGATATCACAAGAATGATGATTCCTCTAAGCAGGTATACTGCCTTGGTACCTTTCAGAAAGAGAAAGATACGGTAGATAACTATCCAAAGGATTAATATCTCCAGAATAACCTTCCAGTTTAATAATCTTACTAAATCCATCAGCTATTTAATATTTGAAGAAAAACTTTTATAAACTCACTGCTTTCTTTTACATCATGGACCCTTAAAACATTTGCGCCTCTGGCCAGGGCAACAGCGCAAGCGGCTAAGGAACCGGTCAACCTGTCTTCCGCCGGATTTTTAAGTATTTCTCCTATAAAAGACTTGCGTGACATACCTATAAAAACAGGCAATCCGAATATACGCAAGGCATCCAGGTTTTTGATTATTTCGGTGTTATCTTTAAATCTTTTTCCAAAACCTATACCCGGATCAACCATAATTTTTTTTCTGTCTATCCGTTTACTCTGACAATACGCAAGCCTTGATTCAAAAAAATCAACCAATTCTGAAACTACATCACGGTAAGAAGGGTTCTTTTGCATATTCCGGGGAGTACCCTTCATGTGCATAAGCACGCATCCCAAACCGAAACGTTCTACCAAATCGGCCATTTTAGAGGAACCTTTAAGAGCAGTTATGTCGTTAATCATATCCACTCCCTCATTTACCGCTGCTCTGGCTACAGGATACTTATAAGTATCTACGGACAAAACAACCCGGGGGAATTTTTTTCTTAAAATCCTCAGGGCCGGAATGACTCTCCTTTTTTCTTCTTTTTCGTCTATTTTCTTAGAAAAGGGCCGGGTTGATTCTCCTCCGATATCGATTATTTTAGCTCCGGCCTTAATCATAGATTCGGCTCTGTTAAGCAAATCTTTTTCTTCTAATCTTTCTCTGTCTGTCAATAAACCATCACCGGAAAAAGAATCCGGTGTGGTATTTATTATACCGCAAATTACGCATTTTTTTATTCTTAAAATCTTATCTCTGGCCTCCAAGACAAACTCTTCTCTGGCTTTATTTTGCAGGCAGGTTTTTAGCTTCCCGGCGACTTCCCTTAAGCCGAAAGGCTGCCCCTTAAGCTTCTCGCACAACTTATTTAACTGACTCAAATTGCCAAAAATTACCATGGAAGTCAACACATCCTTGACTAAAGCTTTCCGCTCTATGCCTGCGTCACTCCCCAAAGAAAGAAGATGTTGTTTTATGATATTAGCTTCCCGGGATTTTATATCTTCTATCTTGAAAGCCGAATTTAAGCCTTTCGGAAGGAGTATCTTTGCCCCCTCTTTACTGACACCCAGAGAAAGAAGAAGTTCTAAAAATTCTTTTTTCTTCTCTGTTCTTACAGGAACAATTTTCATAAGCGGGTAATAGATACCTCACAAATGCGGCTTATTGTGGCTTGTCAGTCGGAGTGTTTTTAGAAGTTTCAGAATCAGTAAAACCGATCAGCCGCTTTACCTCTTCCACATCGAGAACCTCTTTTTCCAGTAGAGCATTCGCCATTATTTTCAATTTATCTTGATTTTCCGTAATTAAGTCTTTTGCCCTCTTGTAACAACTATCGATGATGTTCTTCACTTCCTCATCGACTAACCGTGCAGTATGTTCACTGTAGTCTTTTTCCCGCATCATATCACGTCCTAAAAAGACAGGGCCGTGGGTCTTACCTAGAGCATAATTGCCCAAACGGCTACTCATGCCGTAATCACAAACCATCTGTCTTGCTATCTTTGTGACAGCGGCTAAATCATTCATGGCTCCTGTAGTTACATCTTTAAGGTTCACCTCCTCGGATGCCCGTCCTCCCAGAGCCACTACTATTTCTCCCAAAAGCTCCTTTTTGGATTTGTAACGCCTGTCCTCTACCGGGGGTATGAAAGTATAACCACCGGCCATACCGCGGGGTATTATAGAAACTTTGGCCATTGAATCTACTTCTTCAACCAGAAGAGAAAGTAAAGCGTGCCCTGATTCATGATAAGCAGTGAGCTCCTTCTCACGCTTTGAAATTATCCTCCCTTTTTTCTCCGGGCCCATTATCACTCTTTCGATAGCTTCCTCCATCTCTTTCTGGGTAACAGATTCCTTATTTCTTCTTGCTGCAAGCAAAGCCGCCTCATTACATAAATTCTCCAGGTCCGCCCCGGAAAAACCGGGAGTCCTTTTGGCAACCTCGGTAAAATCCACTTCGTCGCTAATGGTTAAATTCTTTACATGGACCCTTAAAATTTCCTCTCTCCCCTTTATGTCAGGGGCATAAATCACTATATGTCTGTCGAAACGCCCCGGGCGCAGAAGTGCAGGGTCTAAAACATCGGGCCGGTTGGTAGCAGCCATTACTATTATGCCCAGCTCCGTCTGAAAACCATCCATCTCAGTAAGAAGCTGGTTTAAGGTCTGCTCTCTCTCATCATGCCCTCCTCCTAATCCGGAAAAACGTTGCCTGCCGACGGCATCTATCTCGTCGATAAAAATTATAGCTCCTTTATTTTCAACCTTTGCCGCTTTCTTAGCCTGGCCGAACAAATCTCTTACCCTGGAGGCACCTACCCCCACAAACATCTCCACAAAATCAGAACCGCTTATGATGAAAAAAGGAGCAGCGGCTTCGCCGGAGACCGCCTTGGCTAAAAGTGTCTTTCCGCAGCCCGGAGGACCTACCAGCAAAATCCCCTTAGGAAACCTCCCCCCTAACCTCTGAAACTTTCTGGGGTCTTTTAAGAATTCCACAACCTCCTGCAGCTCTTCTTTAGCCTCATTTATACCAGCAACATCGTTAAAGGTAATCTTGGTAGAGCGCTCTTTATCCATTGCCACCGCCCGGGATTTCCCAAATCCCCAGACACGGGAACCCATCTGGCTCCCCCGGTAGGAAAAATACCATAAGAATAAGATAAAAAGAAGCATGGGGCCCAGAGAATAGAATATATTGACCCACATAGTCCTGGCAGGTTCTACCTCGAAATCAGCGACATTTTTTCTTAAAAGAGAAAGTAATTCCTTATCTTCCGGGGGTATATAGAGATAAAATTCACCTCCGCCGGCGCCCTCGGTAAACTCACCCTTAAGGAGGTTTTCGGTCAAAGTAACAGATTTTATGACCGGTTTATCGATGTTGTTTTTAAG
>WJKZ01000276.1 GCA_014728785.1 Candidatus Omnitrophota bacterium | reverse complement strand
TTTGTGACTTTTATGACCGGAGACCTTTTCGTTAGCCGGCCGCATCTGCTCAGCCACCCCCAAAGATATTTCTATTTTTTCTTCTGCTACATCCCGGTTTTTATATGGCAGTGCATTAAAGCAAATATTGATGTTGCCTACAGGGTAGTGCATCCGGCTTTGCCGATAAAACCGGGCATTGTTAAGGTTAAGACAGATTTAAAGTCCGATACCGGCCTTACATTTCTTGCAAATTCTATAACTCTTACTCCGGGGACTTTAAGTGTAGATATCGACAAGGAAAGAGGAGTTTTGTATGTTCACTGGATAGATGTAAAATCAGACGATTCGGATACTGCAACCCGCATTGTAGTTAAAAGGTTTGAAAGAATACTAAGGAAAATTTTTGAATAAGGTTAATTTATGAATAAAAAGCTAAGATGGTTCATGGGTGCTGTTATTTTGGGGGCAATTGTCGCTGTCATAATCTTCCGTCCCCTGCCGTTTCTTTTTTACCAGGATTTGCCTTATCTGGGGTTTTTGGGCAGGTCTCTGTATATTATCATTTTGGCATCTTTGCTATCGCTTTATAGAATAATAAGAGGACCTACCGGAGCGGACAGGATAGTTGCTCTTGATATTTTAGGTATTATGATTGTGGGGTTGTGTGCGGTTTTGACTATTTCTACAGGAAGGTCCTGGTATATCGATATAGGGATAGCCTGGGCCCTGCAGAGTTTTATCAGTACGTTAGCCCTTTCAAAATATCTGGAAGGGAAAGGGCTGGAAGAGTAAGAGTGAGACAAAATGATTGATATATTGGGATTGGTGTTCATAAGTTTAGGGTTAGCCTTTGACGTTTTTGGCTGCCTGGGGTTGGTGAGACTCCCTGATGTATATAACCGTCTCCAGGCATCTACTAAGTGTGTAACTTTAGGTACCTGCAGCATTCTCTTCGGCTCATTTTTAATTGTAGGTTTCACTTCCGCAGGTATGAAAGCACTTATGTGCATAGTCTTTCTTATATTGACTTCTCCGGTAGCGGCTCATGCTATAGCCAGAGGGGCGCACCGTTCAGGAACCAGACCTTATGAAGGCACGATAGTAGACCAGTATGCCCGGGATAAAGAAGGAGAAGCTTAAGTTATGAAATTACCGAAATTAAGAGAGTTAAAAGAAGCAATAAGAGCCTTAATCAAAGGGCCTTATACTTCCGAATTTCCCAGAGTAGCTCACAAACCTCATAAAAATTTTCGCGGGCAGCCGAAATTTAATCAGGATAAATGCGTAGGCTGTCTTGCCTGCGAGGAGGTGTGTCCGGTAGGGGCGATAGACCATATAGACATTACAGACGATGGAGGTATTCCCCGCAGGATTATGGTTCACTATACGGATACCTGTATATTTTGCGGACAATGCGAGGCAGTCTGTATTGCCGAACACGAAGGCATAAAGTTGTCGGATGAGTGGGAGTTATCCTTTTTTGACAGAAAAAACGAGTCTTCGGAAACCATAGAAAAAGAGTTGCAGCTTTGTGAGATCTGTGGCAGGTCTATAGCCTGCAAAGATCATCTTAAGTGGATTGCGGACAAACTGGGAGAACTCACTTATTCAAGCCCTACGCTTTATCTCTCACGTCTTAAGAGCCTGGGGATAGTGGATGAGAATATTGTTTCAGTATTAAAGAGTGAAGGCCGTTCTGATAGAGTGAAGATACTCTGCGCTTCCTGCAGAAGAAAGACTACTCTTACCACCGAAGAATAAAATAAATGAATAATCCATTTACCGGGATATTTAAAGGTAAAGTTGTCTTTATCGGAGTTGGCAATCCCCTGCGGGGCGATGATGGATTCGGGTCCCGATTTATCAGGAGGTTAGAAGGCTTAAGGAATGTAGTATGTTTTGATGCAGGAAGTACTCCCGAGAACTACACAGGTAAAATAATAAAAGAAAAACCTGATACAATCGTAATAGTCGATGCTGTACACCTGGGAGGACCGGCGGGGACATATCAAATACTGAAGCCGGATGAGATATCAAAATCAGGTTTCAGCACACATGATATTTCCCTGACCATGTTTGTTGATTATGTTAAAAGCCATCTAAGAGCCAATATGTACTTGTTGGCTGTCCAGCCGGAGAATATTTCTTTCGGAGAGGGTCTTTCTCCGGCGCTGGAGAATGCTTTAAGAAGGATTGAGGAGTTGGTAAAGGAGGTTAAACATGCATGAGACACACTTGATTCAGCCGGTTATAAAAGGCATATCAGAACATACAAAAAAAGAGGGTGCCAAACGAGTCTCGAAAATCAGGCTCAAGGTGGGGGATTTTATCGGTACAAATAAGGACTCTTTTAAAGAAACTTTTTCTGTTTTGGCTAAGGGGACCGAGTGCGAAGGAGCGGAGCTGGAACTTACCTTTTTCCCTTCCTCTCATGTTGAGGTGGTTTCTTTTGATGTAGAATAATAGAGCGGTTACCTTGAGGGTGCTATGTGTTATGCTATTCCCGGAAAAGTAAAAGAAATAGACAAAAAATCTGTTCTGGTTGATTATTTTGGCCAGACCAAAAAAGCTGTTAATGAATTTTATGACATCCGCGTGGGGGATTATATACTCGCCCAGGGAGGGTTTGTAATCAGAAAGGTACCTCCGGCTGAAGCAAAGGAGACCCTTTCAGTCTGGGGTGAGCTTTTTTTTCGGCTCCAGGATGTTGATTTGCGGCTTTCCAGTCTGGATTTAAAAAACAAAAATATCTCCCGAAAACTGCAATCTGTACTGGATAAGAGTTTTGAAGGCATAGAGTTGAACCTTGAGGAGCTCCGGTATCTGTTTAATTTAAATAACCCCGGGGAGATAGAACTTGTTTGCAAGGGCGCAAATTATCTTCGTCAGAAGTTTCACAGGAATTCCTGCTGTGTCCACGGGATAATTGAGATTTCCAGTTATTGCAAAAGGCATTGCCGGTATTGCGGTATATCTACTCATAACAGGAGTTTGAACCGTTACCGGATGAGCTCTCAGCAGATAGTTGATACTGCCGTTGAAGCTGTAAGGGTATACAAGTTCGGAGCTTTGGTTTTACAAAGCGGAGAAGATCCCGAATTCAGTATTGAGGAGCTTTGTGAGGTAATAAGGTCTATAAAGAGTGAAGTGCCGGTTTTAATTTGTGTAAGTTTTGGTGAAGTAGGCCTGACGGGCTTGGGGGAGCTTTATCGTGCCGGCGCAAGGGGCCTGCTTCTTCGTTTCGAGACATCAAGTC
>WJKZ01000275.1 GCA_014728785.1 Candidatus Omnitrophota bacterium | reverse complement strand
TAAGGTATTATTCTGGCAAAATATATACGTTTGCCGGTAGGGTGCAGGCTCTCTTCAAAGAAAACACCCGGCGAACGCTGTAGCTGACTTATTATCGCCCGTTCATCTCCGTTTATAATAAAAGAAGCGGTATCGGTCATCAGGGGAATATCGCCAAGGTATATCTCCTGTTCGCGTATGCTGTGAGAAGGCCCTGTAAGCCTCAACCTTACCCTGAGAGGACAGGCATAAGTTTGTGACCTTCTCTTACACTCCTCTACCGTGTAACGAGGCCGGCTTAAATTATAGGAAACGAACTCCAGACGATATTGTCCATCCGGGCTTTCCATGGGAAAGACCTCATTCATAACTTCCTGCAGGCCAATGTTCTTTCTCTTTTCCGGCAAGGTATTGGTCTGAAGAAAATCGTCGAAAGATTTAAGTTGGTGGTCAAGGAAGTTCGGCGTTGAGGGTACTTTTTTTGCCTTAGCAAAAGATATGGTTTTTACCTTCTTCATTGTACTCCTGAATTTTATTTTATGAGTTACAAATATACAAAATTACCCAAACTAAATACACGGATGAGATATGTCCCTTACTTCAATTCCACACCTGCGCCTGCGGCTTCGAGCTTCTTCTTTACCTCCTCGGCCTCATCTTTGGTAGCGTTTTCTTTGACCGGCTTGGGAGCAGAATCTACCAATTCTTTAGCCTCTTTGAGTCCCAAATCGGTTATAGCTCTTATTTCTTTAATTACTGCTATTTTGTTTGAACCTGCGCCAGTCAATACAACGGTAAAAGAAGTTTTTTCCTCTTCTTCTTCCTGAACCCCTCCAGGAACTCCTGCACCGGCGACTGCCACTGCCGGAGCACTGGCCTGAACACCGAATTTCTCCTCGCAGGCTTTTACCAATTCCGATAATTCTAAAACACTCATCTCTTCCAGCATTTTTAAGATATCTTCTACCTTGGCCATTTTTACCTCCTAACCTTTACTTAGTATCCTTGGTTTTTTTGATTTCTTCTACAACCCATAAAAATTTCAAAATAATCTGATTCAGACTGTTGAGAAAACCCGTAAGAGGTGAGGCTAATCCCGAAACCGCCATACCTAAGAGAACCTCTCTGGAGGGGAGCTTGGATAAATCCATAATATCATTGGAAGTTATTTTTTTCTCCTTGATAAAGCCGCCTTTAATCGTACAGCCTTCATTTTCCTTGGCAAAATTCGCAAGAATCTTGCAGGCTCCTACAACATCATCATCATAAACCAAAGCGATTCCGGTTTCGTCTTCCAGAAAATCGCCTATATCAGAATGGCCTAAATCTTCAAAGATTCTTTTGAAAAGAGAATTTTTGGTTACAAAAACAGAAGTCTTTGCTTCTTTAAAATCATTACGCAAGGTGTTAAACCCAAATGCTTTAAGATTGTGGAAACTTATAAATATACAGCCGTTTGTTTCCTGAATTTTGGTTCTTAAATCATCTACTATCTTTTCTCGGGTTAATAAACCGATCTTTTTCATAGTGCCACCTTTATTGACGGACTCATGGTCGCTGAAATATATAATTCCTTGACAAAATCTCCCTTAACAGAGGCCGGTCTGGCTGCGACAAGAGCATCCACAAACGCTTTGATGTTTTCACATAACTGCCCCTCACTAAAGCTTATCTTGCCCACCCCTGCGTGTATACACCCTAATTTATCCATCCTGAAATCTATCTTACCTTTTTTAGCTTCTTCTACCGCATAAGAAATATTTTCGGTAACCGTGCCTGTTTTAGGAGATGGCATTAATCCCCGGGGACCTAAAAATCTGCCCAGCTTGCCAACCACTTTCATCATGGAAGGCGTAGATATACAGTAATCAA
This sequence comes from Candidatus Omnitrophota bacterium, assembly GCA_014728785.1. Classification (GTDB taxonomy): domain Bacteria; phylum Omnitrophota; class Gorgyraeia; order Duberdicusellales; family 4484-171; genus WJKZ01. The sequence goes on along the minus strand of WJKZ01000275.1, from coordinate 9,508 downwards.
AATCGACCCAGCTTTCTTTAAGGATTTTATCTGCCAATTCCTGTGAGCCGATATGATCTGCCCCGGCCGCTTTAGCTTCATCCTCCTTTGCGGGTTCACAAAAAACCAGAACTTTTATCTGCTTTCCTGTCCCGTGAGGCAAGAGAACCGAACCTCTGATCATCTGGTCTGAATGGCGTGGATCGGCGCTTAGCTTTCCGCTGATTTCTACTGTTTCGTCGAACTTAGCCTGTGGCATTTTCTTTAATATTTCCACCGATTCTTTCAAAGAGTAATTTTTTTCTTTCTCACCCAACTTTTTTGCTTCCAGGTATCGCTTGCTCTTTTTCATGGTTAGTCTATGATTTTTATACCGCAGCTCCGGGCGGTCCCTTCAATAATTCTAACAGCACCCTCTATGTCTTTTGTATTCAAATCAACCATCTTTTCTTTTGCTATATCATAAAGAGCTGCTCTGGGCACCTCTCCTATAGTCTCTTTGCCGGCCATAGAGCTTGCCTTGGCCAAGTTGGCCGCTCTCTTTAAAAGAAAAGAAACAGGCGGGCTCTTTACAACAAAATCAAAAGTACGGTCCTCGTATACATTTATAATAACCGGGAGTATTATCCCTTCTTTCTGTTTTGTAGCATCGTTAAATGCTTTACAAAACTGCATTATATTAACACCATGCTGGCCTAATGCCGGCCCCACCGGAGGTGCAGGGTTGGCGCCTCCCGCGGGAATCTGTAACTTAATTTGCCCTTTGGGTTTTTTCTTCTTTTTTGCCATACCGACCTTCTTTCTTTTTATTTCAGCTTAAATTTTTTCAACCTGCCAGAACTCAAGCTCAACGGGAGTGGTTCTGCCGAAAATGGAAACACTCACTTTGAGCTTTCCCTTGTCGGGATAAACCTCATCAACTACCCCGTTAAAGTTTACAAAAGGACCCTCAACAACCCTTACGCCTTCACCTTTATCAAAACTAACCTTAGGGGCGGGTTTGGCTTTACTTTCTTCTGCCTTGGCCAAAATCCTGTCTACCTCTTCCTGCATTATAGGGGAAGGTTTGCGTTTCGGGCCGATAAATGAGGTTATACCCGTTGTTTTTCTGACAAAAAGCCATGTATCATCGTTCATTTCCATATGAACAAGTATGTAACCCGGGAAAAACTTACGTTGCAAAACTTGCTTTTTCCCCAGCTTAACTTCTGTAACCTGCTCTTTGGGAATAATAATGTTGTCTATGAGCTCTTCATAACGGTGGGCTTTTATACGCGCTTCCAGATTAGCTTTAGCTTTATCTTCGGCTCCGCTTAAAGTGTGAAGTATATACCACTGCTTCATCGTAACAGTAATTGAATCGCCCTTGACAACCCTAAGTCAATTACGGCTATATAAGAAGTGACTAACGCGGCAACTATAATCACCAAAACCGTAGCCGAAACTAATTCTTTCCGGGATGCCCAATTAATCTTCTTTAATTCTTCCTTAGCCTCTTTTACAAACTTAGGTATTTTCTTTAAAGCCTTAAACATTTGCTTTTGCTTTAGCCTGGTTTTTCAACTCTGCCGAATCTCTGTATTTTTCAGCAGGCGAGGCAGGAGTTGAACCTGCAACCCCCGGTTTTGGAGACCGGTGCTCTGGCCAATTGAGCTACTCGCCTAAACATTAAAGAACGCGATTTAATCTGACTCTGCCTTATACGTACAATAGATAGATTTCAGGCCTTTGATTCTTTATGTTCAGTGTGCTTCCGGTCAAACCTGCAATACTTTTTAATGGAAAACTTTTCCGGGTGTTTCCGTTTATTCTTAGTAGTGTAATAATTTTTTCGTTTGCAAAGTGTGCAAACTAACGCAATTAATTCTCTCATAAAGCTTTGTAAAAAAGTAGACCAGGAGAGTCTAAACCATCCCCTTTCCACATTTTGTGGTTTTCTAAAAAACTCCTTATATATAAAGCCCACGACCGGAATCGAACCGGTGACCACTTCGTTACCAACGAAGTGCTCTACCGACTGAGCTACGTGGGCAAAATTTTCATAAATAGTGGAAAAGATAGACTTTAAGATATTACTATAAAAGTAATTTTTGTCAAGAAAAAAATAAAAATTTTATGGGTTATCTCCCCTGGTTATCCGCAGAAAGGCTTTTTCGTCAATAATAGGGAGGTTTAATTTTCTGGCTTTTTGGTATTTCGAGCCCGGCTTTTCGCCTGCGACAACGAAATCTGTATTTTTGCTTACAGAATTTACAGATACCCCTCCCCTCTCCTCAACTAAATCTTTAGCTTGCCGGCGGGTTAAACTTAATAATTCACCTGTAAAAACAAATGTTTTGCCTTTAAGATTCGCGGCAACACCTGTTTCCTTTTTTTCTTCTTCCAGGACCATACCTGTCGATTTTAAAAAAGAAACAAGATCTTTTACCGTCTTCTGAGAGAAGAAATCCACCACTGCCCGGGCCATCACCGGCCCTATCTCATCGATCTCCTCCAGTTCGTCTCTATCCAGACTAAAAAAAGCTTCAATTGCAGGAAATCTTTCTGCAAGAGTCCTGGCTGCTTTTTCTCCTACATGCTTTATGCCCAGAGCGTAGACAAAGCGTGAAAGTCCCCTTTTCTTGCTCAATTCTATACTCTTTAAGAGATTGGAGGCTTTTTTATCTGCGAAAAGCGGCAGGTTCAACAATTCTTCTTTTTTAAGCCTGTATATATCACCCAGATTGGTTACCAGCTTTTTTTCTACTAACTCCTCTGCCAGGGATTTGCCCAGACCTTCTATGTCCATTGCCGGGCGGGAGCAAAAATGGACTACTGCCCGCTTAAGCTGTGCGGGGCAACCGGTATTATTCAGGCAATATACATAAACTTCATCTTCGCTTTCGCCTCTAACACTGCCTCCGCATACCGGACACTTCAGGGGAATCTTTATTTTGTCTTCGGCTTTTCTGGGACCGGCACGCATAACTTTTACAATCTTTGGTATAACGTCTCCGGCCCGTTCTATCAAAACAGTATCGTTGCTGTATACACCCAGCCGTTCAATCTCATCAAAGTTATGCAAAGTAGCTCTTGAAATTACCGCACCGCCGCATTCGACCGGCTCGAGCACCGCCACCGGCGTTAATATGCCCGTACGGCCAACCTGGATCTTTACATCCTTTACAACAGTAGTTGCCCTTTTTGCCGGAAATTTATAAGCAATAGCCCATCTCGGTGATTTTAGGGTCTGGCCTAATTTATGCTGAAGCGCTAAGTCATTTACCTTAACCACGACTCCGTCAACCTCATAGCTAAGTTTTTCCCGCAAGCTCTGCCACCTACGGCAATAAGAAGCCACCTCTTCAAGACCTGAACATAATTTATTGTGAGGGTTAAGAGGCAGACCCCAGCGCTCAGCTTTGTCCAGAAAATCTTTATGACTGCTGAACTTCCAATCTTTACTCTCTCCAAAGGAATAGATAAAACATCTAAGGTTCCTCCGGCTTACCATTGAAGGATCTAACAGCTTAAGGGAACCACTTGTTGCATTTCTGGGATTAGCAAAGGGAGACTCACCAGCCTCAAGCCTCTTTTTATTATTTACTTGAAAATCCTTCTTCTCCATAAATACCTCTCCCCGTACCTCCAGTCGCTCCGGGACCTCGCTTCCGAAAAGCTTTAAAGATAAAGATCTTATTGTTTTTATATTGGCAGTTATATCCTCGCCTGTGGAGCCGTCACCACGGGTAGAACCTAAAGACAAAACACCTCTTTCATACACCAGAGAACAGCTGACTCCGTCGATTTTCAACTCGACTACATATTCAATTTTTTCGGGACGACCCAGGAGCTTAAGAATACGCCCCTGCCAAACCCGAAGCTCTTCAAAAGAGAATGCTTTATCCAGGGAGAGCATTGCAACATTATGTTTTATGGGCGGGAAATCCTTTGTCAATCCACCTGAAACTCTCTGGGTGGGAGAGGTCTCAGTTACCAATTCGGGGTATCTTGTCTCTATTTTTTCAAGTTTTCTTAATAGTAAATCGTATTCTCGGTCGGAAATTTCCGGGTCACTTAAAACATAATACCTGTAATCGGCCCGACGGATTTGATCTTTTAACTTCTCCAGTTTTTTCTTTACTGAATCAATCTCCCTGTTATCCATATGGTTAATTCAAAAACGAATTGAAAAATTTTTGCAATCGCAGGGTCCGGTTTCTTTTTTTATATCTATACCGGTAATGTTATGACGAAATTCGTCCTTCAGAGAATCAAGAAACTTATCGATATCTTCTGCCTCACCCTGAAGGAACATTTCCACTCTTCCGTCCTGAGTATTACGCACCCAGCCATTAATGCCTAGCCGGTTCGCTATTGCTTTCGATGTAAACCGGAAACCTACCCCCTGGACAAGGCCCGAAAAAAAGATATGTATTTTTTTTCGAGCATCTCTTCCCATATAAATACTTTTTTAGATTGGGGTAAAAGCAGCGTTTAGTCGAAACTGTCTCCCGCTTCAATGTTACGACCGCAGGCAAAACTCCAGGCATCCATTTCTTTTTTACCTTCCGGTTTCACCAGCTCTATCTGTAAAAGCTTGTCGGAAGTCGCAACACCTATGCCGTTTTTATCTAATTTAACGATAACCGAAGGATGATTTTCGCCTTTCGCACCTCCAATGGATGCCTTGATAACTTTAATTCTCTTACTTTTATAAAAAGTATAAGCTCCCGGCCATTTTATAGTAGCCCGGATCAAATTATTTATATCTTCGGCTTTATTTTTCCAGTTTATTTTGGCATCGGACTTTTTAAACTTAAAGGCATAGCTTGCCTTATTTTCATTCTGGGGAACAAAAACTATTTTGCCGCCTTCTATGTCTTTCAACGAAGAGCATAAAAGGTCCGCACCTTCTCTCGCCAGTCTGTCGCGTAAAGAGAAAAAATCATCCCCGGCTGATATTGCAACTTTTTTCTGGGAAGCTATATCACCCGCATCAACCCTTTCATTCATTTTGAAGATCGTAACCCCGCTGAATTTATCACCGTTGAGCAAAGCCCTTTCAATCGGCGAAGAGCCCCGGTAAGAGGGCAAAAGAGAAGGGTGTACCCCTAACGGGAATTTTTTCGGCAGGGCAAGTATTGCCCCGGGGATGATTTTCCCGTAATCGGCTACAACAAAAAAGTCGCTTTCCTCCCCGGAAATGCGGTCGAAAACATCACTCAAATCAGAAGGTTTTAAGACGGGTATATTCCTGTTCCGGCAAAAACGACTAACTTCGGTAGATTTAACCTTCAGGCCTCTGCCCGCCGGTTTGTCTTCACGGCTAACAGCTAACGATACAGAGAGACCTCTGTTGACCACACTCTCCAGAACAAGTCGCGAAAATTCAGAACTTCCAAAATAAATTATCTTCATGGCACAGTAATGATTTTACACAACTTATACTACCATTATTTTCCGGAACGTAAAGCATCCCCAGACAAATGCCGGCATCAACGCGGCAGGATAAATCAGTTCACTTTTATCGCAAGACGCGTACCTCCCAGACTGAAGGAATCTGCTATTTTTCTTATCCGGCTCCCATAATCAGATTCGCCGTTTATTTTTACAACAAGAGAATATCTGTATTTATCACGAAGCTTAAAAGGGTATTCTTTGTGAGGTCCATAAATTTCTTCAAACTCTTTTTCCAGCAAACTCAAAAAATTCTCGACCTGATGCAGAAGATTCTTTTCGTTTCTGGCCCTGAAAACTAACTTTATAAGCCGGATAAAAGGAGGCAGACGCATCTTTTTTCTCAAGCGCAATTCACTCTCATAAAATTCAGGCCATGGTTTTTCCAGGTATTGATAAAGATAATAACTCCTCTTGGCGGTAAAAATGTAACAGTGGCCGGAAAAAAGAAAAGACACTTTTTTCAGATATACATAGGTATTAAAAACCGACAAATAATCCTGGGCTGAAAGCAGAAAATCCGCATCCAGTACCAGACCGTCGTCAAATTTAGTGTTCCGGTAAAGATAATCAAGAATTTTTGAGGTAGACACTATTATACGGCTATCTGTTTTACCTTCTTTGAGAGTAGATACACCAACCTGGGGGAATATCTTTGTCAGTGTACTTTCAATACGCTCTATTCCGTAGCCGGTAAATTTAAAATAGCCGTTGCCACACTCCGGACATACCCCGGGTAAAGATTCACTCTTCTGACAATAAGGGCACACCGCTAAATTTTCTCTGCGGTGGTAGCGCAAGGGCGCCGAACAGCGCCGACAGCTATAAACGCCTCCACAGGACGAACAGGAAACGAATCTGCCGAACCCCTGTTTATTCCAGAGTATCACCGACTGCCTGTTATCCTCCAGGTTCTTGCGCAATATTTCCGACAGCACGGGGCTTATCAATTTTCTGGAAGCGCTTCTGCTTATATCAACAATTTTAAAATTGTTTTTTTTATAATCCTCTGACACCATACTGATTTTATTTTTGCTGATTTCTTTGTAAATTTCCAGAGAGGGATAATAACCGGAGAATATCAGGCCCGCATTTTTTATTGAAGCTACGATGCCGGCTACCTCGCGAAGGTGGTAAAATGGTTTTTCTTCCTGCAAATAATAAGGGCTGTTTTCTTCATCCACTATAATCAACCGCAAATCATAAGGATAATAAAATATGGTACTCCTGGTTCCCAATATTATGCAGTTGCTCCGGCTGCTTTTCCAAAGATTAAAGTTATCTCTCTGGCTCTGATAACTATGGAGTATAAAAACCGGTTTTTTAAAATCACGCTCAAACAATGTCTTAACCGCACCTAAATTCCAAACCCGGGGCAAACAAATCAAAACCGAACCGGACTCCTCTATTTTTTTCACATATTCCCGCCAGAAACCGTACCGGAAAGATAAACCAAACCCCTGGACAAAAAGCGGTTTATCCAGAATATTTTTTGTTTCACCGGTTAAAGTCTTTTGCGATATATTCAGGGACGCCTTCTCCGCCCCCAGACTGTCATCGCCTTTTTTCCGGCCCCCAGAGTGCAGCCTTCGCATATAGGGAGGTAATATCATAAACAAAAATTCTGCCAGGGGGTAGGGATAAATTTTAGTCAGTTCTTTTGCTGTCCTGATATTTTCTTGACTGAGAACAGGACGGATATCCAGAAGCCGGCTTACGGGTTTTATATTTTTACAGGAGGTTTTTTTTCTGCAATCCAGAATTATACCTAAACAGCGTCTTCCTCTAAAATCGACTTCAACCCGCATACCCGGTTCTGCCCCTCTGTTTGCGGGAAGCAGATAGTCAAAATCTTTATCTATCGCAATGGGAAAAACAACCTTTGCTACATCAGCCATGAAAAAAAGTTTTTCGGTTCAAATAACTGCTAATTGCAACACCTTCATCCCGGTTTTGATTCTGCCCCGGTGAAAGATTGTACTGTTTCTTTAAGGCGGTCCTTAATACCCTTTAGCTGTATGGGATAATCGTTTCTCAGGCGGTTTTTGTTATGTTTATAATAATCTAGGGCTTTTTGGAACTCCCTGACGTCGGGAGCAAAAACCCCCACCCCCTTCTCCAGTAAAACTTCCATGTTTGCTTTCTCCTGACCGGGTATATAGTGAGTAAAAATAAAAAACTTCCTTTTATAAATTCCTTCGAATATGGTCAAACCACCGGGTTTTGAAACTATTATGTCATTACGGGAAAACAGTTCCCACATATTTTGATAAAATGGATAAAAGGATATGGAGACATTTTTTTTACTTTCTAAATAATTCTTAAGTTTTTCGTTATGACCGTATATCACCTCTGCCCGAAAATCTTTATTTATTTCCTCAAACACCTCTTTAAAGAACGGAAAGCGACCCCGGCTTGAAGAGACAAAAAGTATCCCCTCTTTCTCCCGCATCAAGCTGTCTTTTTTTAAACCATTCCTGCTCTCTTGCCGGACAAATCCCTGCCGCAGGGGAGCAAAACCACAAACTATCTTTTCCCGCGAAACCCCGTAGCCTAGGAGGTCCTGCTCGGTAATATCCAGAGGGGCAAAATATATATCGGATTCACCGTCTAACCACCAGGGATGAACCCGCAGGTCGGTAATGATGGTAATTATATTAACGTTGCCGGGTACGGCCTTTTTAACCAGGTACGGTATAAAAAAATGGGTGGTTATGACTATTTCGGGCTTCTCTTCTCTGATATAACTTATAAAATCAGAAAAAATAAACCGGTTGATTAGGTTGAATATTGTCCTTATGGGTTTAAACCTGCTCAGGTTAAACAGTGCTTGCCACAATATGGGAAAACGCTGGGTCAATACATAATACCCGAAGGAAGAAGCTTTTTTGAGCGGAGTAAACCGGGCAAATTCAATCAGATCCAAACAGCCTGTTCCAAAGCAATCTGCAGCTGAAGAAGCAGCCTGTTTGTGCCCCTCACCAAAACCGGCATGCACAATCTTTATTTTTAACATGAAAAGAAAGTGATGAAGCTTAATGGCCTTTGCCGGCCAAAGCTTTTGTTTTTCAGATTCCTGCTTCGCCGTGAAGCCTCAAGGCAAGTCCGCCCCGAAAAATATCACTTTCCGGCCAACAGGCAAAGTAACCGCTGTAAATAATAAAATAGCACAATTATTGCCTCTAGGGGAAGTGCTGTTGACACACGGCGGCAGCGCTTATCCGTAATGGGAGCAGATATAATACGCTGCTACTAATAAATTATCAAAAATATAGTCGGGTTCGACATCCCATTTATTCCGGTTAGCGATTTTTTCTTTACCGGAAAGAACAAGGATTGATTTCGCACCAAAATTTACTGCAGTTTTTATATCTTTCAGAGAATCCCCCACAAGAAAAGAAATACGGGGATTTGTCTTAGACTCCTTCAGAGCTCTTTGCAGCAAACCGGTTTTAGGCTTACGGCAGCTACACTCCTGGCCTTCCTGATGAATACAATAGTGTATTCCTTCTAAAAACGCACCCTGCTTTTTTAATACGCCGGTCATCTTTTTATTTATATAAAGTAAGTCTTTGAAGGTGTAAAGCCCCTTGGCTACTCCTGCCTGATTAGAAACCACAAAAACCTTAAACCCTTTTTCGTTAAGCTTACGGATGCCTTCGATGCTTCCGGGGATGAAACTGAATTCACCCCATTTATTGACATAGCGCCCCTCTCCGGGATAGATATTAATTACTCCGTCACGATCTAAGAATACAACTTTCATCCGACTCTTTAATTAACGGGTATATTTTATATTATTTAGATTCTATACTAACATGCACTAAAACTTTTTCAAGAAAAAATCTGCAGCTTATATATAATCGGCTATCATTTATAAAGCATTTGTCTGTTCCGGAGGTTGCGAAAACACCAAACTGCGCACAATCTCCCTTTTTGTAATTTTAAACCTTCTTCCTTTAAGGAACTTCAATGTCAACCCGCCTATCCTTTCCCGCCTTAAAGCTTTAACTTCCAGACCGAAACTTTTAAAAAGGCGTCTCAAGTGCCTTTTTTTACCCTCCGTAACCACGCTTCTGCAGTAAGTAAC
>WJKZ01000274.1 GCA_014728785.1 Candidatus Omnitrophota bacterium | reverse complement strand
TTTTCTCGGCCATAATCCTCTCCTTATAACACATCCGGGTCAAGGTCTTTTTTCTTGAGCTTTTCGCGCTCCTCCTTCATTTTTTCGGTTCGCTTGGCTAAGCTATCCTGATTAAAAATGCCGCTACCGTGACATTGCGGACATTTGTTTATAGTCCCCACAAAACCGCTACCGCCGCAAAAAGGACAGTTCATCTTGACAACCCGAGGGCTCATCATTAAATCATGGCCAACCGGCTTTTGGGTATGACTGTCTATCAGCACATGGCGTCGGCCGCAACTTTCACATTCAAGGACGGGATATTCGAGGCCCACTATGAGCCTGAAATCGATACCTTGACAATTCGGCTCCGAACACTCCTGTACGGTTAATCCTGATGCATTGCTTCTTCTTTTCATTCTTCCTCCACCTTTTGAGCTTTCATATAGCCGAGCAAAACCAACACCTTGACCAGAAGGGCTATTTTGTCATTTCTTTTTACGAAGTCCACCCCGAGATTATCTATCCTTTCATTCCCGTGCCTGCAATCGGAAATGTAATCGTAACATTTTTTACAGACGTTAAATATCACGCCTTCGCCATCTATGTTTATAATATCTTCCGGGCAATTGGGGAGCTCAAGGTCTATAAAAACATCCCATGAAGCCTCTTTGGTGGTAATTCGCTTTCCGCAGATGTCGCATTTTATGCTTATCACTACAACCTCCTAAAGAATCACAGGATTTATTCCCGGAGCAAAATGCTTGCCGTGCCGGGCCTTCAATATCCCCAATACCGACTTTAACATAGAAGAGTCGTCATCGTTCATTTTGTCCGTGTCGATGGTGTCGAAAACGTACTCTATCATGTTAATTGCTTCGTTTATATCCCTCCAGAATTCCTTGTACTTGTTGAGTACGTTTATCACCGCCGTCTCAGGGTCGCTCAGGTTGTCGGTTTGGACAACGTTAAGCCCGAAGAATTTCCCGACAACTCTCCGGGCCCCTGTAGCTTCTTCATTACGCAGTTTGGCGAGAAAATCAAACAGAAACGCGCAGGAATAATTCTCAGCCCCTTGAAAGCCTAAGTAATGCAGCGCGGCATCATAGAGGTCTTTGCGCTCCTGCTTAAGATTGGCGATGAATTCATTCGCCAGCTTGACGGCATCAATCAGGTTTTTCTTCGTTGGTTTGCGCCCGGGCTCGATAACGGTGGCCTCGGCGGGGAGTACTCTTTTAGGGTGTAAGAGAAATTTTGGCTCGGAACTATCTATGCCGAAGTCCTCCTTCAGGGCGGCCGCAACCGGGGGGACAATCTGGCCCGAGTTTTCATACTTGACTATCACATCTTTGATATTCTGTTTGACAAGCTCATGAAGCTTATCGTCTTTGATATCGAGATTCATAACATTCCTTTCAATACTTTATTTTTTGCCCGGCCAATTGACAAGCTCGGTTACTTCTTTCCAGCCCTTTTCTCCCGTTAAGACGGTTACGATAGCAAAATATCCGCCCGGCCCCGGCCCTTGCGGCATTGAGCCCCCAAGCATCATAAGAGCCTCGACATGGCCAATTTCGCCAGCCTCTATCCGGGCCGTCAGGGGGTCGTTCTCCATGAGCTCTTCCCATTCGCAGCGAGCATTAAGAATGTAAAATTTGAGATTATCCTCGCTGTCTTCAAGGTCTTCCGCTGGTTCATGGCCGTCTTGGCAACCGATGCCCTCTGCTTCGATTGGCTCGCTGTCTTCCTTAAATTCTTCCGCCGCCGCTTTATAGCCGTCCTCATATCCTTTTAGATATGCTACTTGCTCAACTCCCTCCACTTTTTTACAGTGTCGTCCATCGGTTAAGGTGGGTTTTACCGGTTTGAGATGAAGAAATTCTCTTACGTCATTAACATCTTCATATGAGAATTTTACATGGGTGAGACTGAGAACGCTAAACATCGCCTCCGTAAAATCTTCGGCATCTACCACATAACCGCCTCCATACCTGCCCTTAAGCTTCATCGCAAGCGTAAAAGCAAACTCGGCTTTGTCATGTTCAATCTCAAAATCGAAGTTACCGCCGACACTAAAGCGCCTCTTAGCGCCCGGCACCTTAAATCCTGTAGCCATATTTCCTCCTAATTTAATTTTTGTACCGCCTCGAACTGAGCCCATCGCGGTTTGTTTTCACCATCTACCCTGCTACCCTGTATCCTCACCGGCAGCCTGATATCGTCATGGTCAACCTTGACCACTATGGCTTTCGTGCCGGGAAGGAAAACCCGCCTAATCCATTGGTCATTCGGGCTTCCTGTCGTGATGACGCTATCGCCGACCTTTACCGGTTCGAGCAGCTTCATTAATATATAAGCGCCCTCTTCCACCTTGTTGCTTATCTCGCAGTAGTTGTTCGAGCCGATGACTGCATCATGTTTGGTAAAGCCTTCGCCGTGGCATTCCGGGCATCTGGCTATTCCCTTCCCGTTACATCTCCTGCATCTGCTTTTGATATAGCCTTTGCCTTCGCAATTTTTGCATTTCTTTTTGGCTTCGTCATCGTTGCCGCATACTCCGCATTTGCGCACCCTGTAGCCTTTGCCTTCGCAAAAATCGCAATCTTCCTTCTTGGAGGATA
>WJKZ01000273.1 GCA_014728785.1 Candidatus Omnitrophota bacterium | reverse complement strand
GTCCAGGGCAGAAATAAATTCTTTCAAAATCTTTTGCGAATTCTGGACATTTCTTTTCAGGTTTTCCAGTACCATTCCCGCATCTACAGCCTCGGATGTCTGATGCCAGCAGTCATAATCGGTTATTGCTGCAAGACTCACATAGCAAATTTCTGCCTCCCGGGCAAGACGTGCTTCACACATATTTGTCATTCCGATTATATCCATACCCCAGTTGCGGTAAAGACGCGATTCTGCCAGGGTCGAAAACTGAGGACCTTCAATATTAAGATAAGTCCCTCCCGAATGAACTTTAACTTCCGTTTTCCGGGACGAAGAGAGCAATGTCTCGCAAAGTTTTCCGCATACAGGCTTATCAAACGCCACATGTACCACTAACCCTTCGTCAAAAAATGTACAATCCCTCTTGGTGGTTCTATCAACGAACTGATCCGGTATAACAAAATCCAGAGGTCTGTATTCTTCTTTTAAGGAACCACAGGCTGATACGGAAATAATCTTGCTGACTCCCAGCTTTTTCATACCGTAGATATTAGCTCTGTAGTTAATTTTGGAAGGGTTTATCTGGTGGTAAGATCCATGCCGGGGCAGAAAAACCAATTCTTTCCCTTCTAATTCGCAAAGCAGGTATTTATCGGAAGGTTTACCGAAAGGGGTATCCAGACCGATATGGTCGATTTTTTTTATGTTCTCAAGCCCATACAGTCCGCTTCCTCCGATAATACCGATTTTAGACATAAACTACCTCTCTTTAAACCCCCTGGATATTTCCTCAGACCTTCTTTTAGCGCCTTTCACTCCTTTTTCTATAGCATATCCAACCCTCTGCGATTCAAATATCTTCAAAGCCGCCTCGGTAGTGCCCTTAGGAGAAGCAACGCCCTTAAGCAAAGAAGCAAAATCTTTGCCGGAAGCTTCGGCTAATTTTGCTGAACCCAAAAATACCCGGATGGCTATCCGGCGGGCCTGAAGTTTCGGGAACCCCAGATTCAGGGCACTGCGGTAAAGTGCGTCCATAAAATAAAAAACATATCCCGGACCGCTTCCGGTAATGCTGGTTACTCTATCCATATTTTTCTCTTCCGTAACCACAACTTCTCCTGTTTTGCTGAATATGCGCTTGACTATCTCTAAATCTCCTCTCCGGGCATCCCGGCCTGCAGATAAAAAGGTAAAGCCTTCCCCTACTAATGCCGGCAGGTTAGGCATAGCCCTTATGATTCTTCCTCCCTTCAGGTATTTCTCAAAAATTGAAGTAGAAATACCGGCAAGAATACTTACGATTAAAGGTTTTCTAAAAGAAAGGGCTGCTTTGTTCTCTTTCAGGAAATCAGAAAGGTTCTGGGGTTTGATGGCAAGAAGTATAACCTCGCTGCGATTAATTATATCTCCGGAATTCTTCGCTTTAGTAAATCTTCTATCTTTTTTTAATTTTTTGGGATCTAAATCGTAAACCAGTATCTTTTTGAAATCACTGGGGTTAAGTGCCCGGCCTATAGCCTCTCCCATATTACCGAAACCGATTATTCCCAGCGTGACTTTCTCCATAAGTGGAGACTAAAATATCATAAAACAATAGGGGTGTCAACGAAAAGATAAGAAGGAGGGAGGAAAATTCAACCGGTTAGTCTACGCCGTAAATTTTTTCAATCAATTTTTCGGTCAAAAAGTAAGTTTTGCCTACGATTTCTCCGTTTTTTAAGAAAATATATGTAGGGACAGCAGAGACTGAGAAACGCCTGACCAGATAAGAATTGCTGTCCAGTATAGTTCTTTCTCTGGTTGTGCCCGCAAAATCTTTATAATCGGCGTATTTTTCTACCTTATTCATTGCTTCGCCGGCGTTCACATAAAAAATACTTATATTTTCGAAAAAAATACTTTTTTTTCTAAGTTTATCCAGTTCTTCGCGGCAATGAGGACACCAGGTCGTCCAGACAAATAAAATAGCTTTGGGCATCATCTTAATCTCTTCATAGGAAATTTCCCCTCCGGAAAGGTTAGGAAAGCTGACATCTCTGGCGCCGGCCGGAAACCAGATAAGAAGCAACGTAAAAAATATTATGCAGAATTTCTTCATACCCACAACCTTATCAGTTTAATCAGAAAATAAAGCCCTATTCCTAAAAGTAAAAATGCTGTGGCTCTTTTTATGATTATAAGCCACAATCCTTTTTTTGGCAACCTTTGTATTAATCCCGCAAACGTCCCCAGCAGAATTAAAATCAATCCATACCCCAGAGAAAATAAAAAGAGAGCAAAAGCTCCGTAAATAATACTCTGCCTCACGGAAATTAAGCTTAAAATGGCCCCCATTACCGGGAAATTACAGGGAATGACGGCAAACCCGCTAATTGCACCCAGGATAAATAAGGAAAACAGGTTCTTCCTTTCTCCGGAAGAAAAATTAAAATTAAATAATGGTATGTTTATAATACCCAGAGCCGATAATCCCAAAATGAAAAACACCAGAGACAGAAAGAGGTAGGAAAAAGGATTGATAAAAAATCTGCTCAATAGAATTCCCAGCAAAGATGCTATTACCCCCAGCGCAGTGTAAACCACAGCAATTCCCGATACAAAAACAAGACTGGCCTTGAATCCTTTTAATTTGCCGGAGACACCGGCGCTGCCTATCACACCGACGGTGATTGGAAGGAGGGGGTAGATACAGGGAGAAAAGCTACTGATTACTCCTGCCAGGAAACTGGCGAAGAGCCCTAAAAAGGGGTTATTTTTAAAAATATTTTCAAGGCTGATTAATAGATTTTCAACCATTCAGTTCTTTGTTAAGCCAGGCTAAATAATCCGGGCTGATTTTATCTGCAGCTACGGAAATTATCTCGGGAACCTCATAAGGAT
>WJKZ01000272.1 GCA_014728785.1 Candidatus Omnitrophota bacterium | reverse complement strand
GTATATATATACCTTGATAATAATGCCGATGGCCTGCTTGATGCTCCCGGAGATACCTTAATCGGGCAATCTGCCGCTTGGGCGGGAGATGAGAATACAGTAACCTTTGCCGCTCCTGAGACCATAACTGCCGGAACATCAAAATATTTTATTGCAGTATATGATTTTGACGGAAGCGCCGGAGTCGGCGACACCTTTAGGTGTTCTATTACCGACAATACTAAAGTTTCAGCTCAAGGTGTTGTTTCTTCTATAAATATCCCTGCCAACGGGCCGTATCCTGTAGAGGGAGGTTTAAGGACGGTATCCGACAGAGGAAGCTTAAGCTTTAGTCTGGGTGAAAATAATCCTTCCGACGGAAACGTTGTGGATGACCAGACAGATGTTGAGATGCTGCAGTTTCAGGTAGGGGCGGATTCGGTGGAAGATGTAACTGTCTCATCCATTACTTTCAGCCATACCGGAACCGGTACACCTTCTGATGATGTAGCAACAGTCCGTCTTTACCGGGATAATAACGGTGACGGAAACCTTGATGCCGGGGATGATTTGATTTCTCAGGAGAATGTATGGAACAGCCCTACTATTACCCTGCTTCCCGGAGAGGTAGTATCTGCCGATACCTCTGAGTCCTGGCTGGTTGTATATGATTATAACGGCAATGCGTCCGAGGCAGAGACATTTATATCTTCAATAGACGTCGATTCCGACATATCAGCTTCCGGGCAGTGGTCGGGGCTTCCGGTGACATCA
This sequence comes from Candidatus Omnitrophota bacterium, assembly GCA_014728785.1. Lineage (GTDB taxonomy): Bacteria > Omnitrophota > Gorgyraeia > Duberdicusellales > 4484-171 > WJKZ01. Next base: position 3,684 of record WJKZ01000272.1, on the reverse strand, counting down.
TCCGGCTCATTCCCCTTGGAAGGCGGGCAGAAGATGATTGTCCCTGAAAGAGGTCATCTAAGGGTAGAGCTGGGCCCCAATAACCCCGCGGCAGAGAGTTTAATAAATAATCAAAGCAAGGTAGAAGTATTGCAATTAGCCCTTACCGAATATACCGGATATGAGACTGTAAGGGTAAATTATATTACCATAGACGGTTCAGGCACAGGCCACGAAGTAGAAGATATAGATAAGGTAGATTTATACAGAGATTACAACGGAGACGGAATTATTAACGGTAGTGATTACGGCATTACGGCATCGGCGGTCTTTGATGCCGATGACGGCCAGGTAACCTTAAGCCCGGGCTTCAGAGGCGATATTGCCCCGGGTGAGACCCAGTACTGGCTTGTTGTCTATACATTCAACACTAATCCTTCAAAGGGAGAAACCTTTACAGCCAGCTTTACCGACGGAGCTAACATTGCGGCGAAAGGAAGGACTACCGGTATTACCATGGAAGCTGAAGGGACCTTCCCCCTTGATGGAGAGACCTTTACTATTGTAACCGGTGAAGTCGTGGTCGAAGAAGGCCTTTTCAATCCGGGAGACCACGGAGTGAGCAATAAAGCTCAAGATGAGCTGGTTATGCAGATAAGGATGACCGAGACTACCGGGTATGAAGACGTAAAGGTAGAGTCTCTGGTAATTACCGATACCGGAACAGCCGACCCTTACTGGGATGTTGATAAGGTGGATTTCTACCTTGATAGCGGCGATACTCCCGGTGTTGTTGATGCCGGCGATACCCATTTGGGAAGTGAATATTTTGACGAGACGGGTAAGTGTGAGCTTATGATTGTTCCGGTAATAAAACTTATCCCCGCCGGAGGAGAAAGAAATATACTTGTCTTGTATTCTTTAAACGGCAGCGCCGAGATAAATGAAACATTTAGTCCTGAGATTTCAGCTGACTCAGACGTAAGCCTTAAAGGTTATAGCTCAAAAGAAGCCATCACTCCTTCCGGGACATTCCCCGTAGAAGGCTGTACCTTAACTATGGCAAGTGACCCTTCAGGTAGGGTCTATAATGCTTTATATGACAGGGATGACCCCAACGGTTTTATTCAGGGAGCAATAGTTGAGGTTTACGACGCAGGCCCCGACGGTCTAAAGAATACGGCCGATGACGGCGGGCTCGTCGCGACTAACGCTCCGGGAGGAACTCCTGCCAACGGAACCTACGCGTTTATGCTGGGCGCGGGTAATTACTGGATTGAGGTTACTCCTCCTTCGGGCTATACCTTCCCTTCCGACATAATAGCCCAGGGGAGCCTGCCTGGAAACAGCACGGTAGTAGGGTCTCATGAGGAAGTATTTGTCCAGGGCGTGGCTGAGGAAACGGTAGATTTACCCTTAGACCCCGAGGACACAACAGTGTTTAAGCTGGACAAAGAAGCTAACAAAGATGAGGTAGTGGTAGGTGATATAGTAACTTACGTATTAACCATTGAAAACAACTACGGAGACGACGTTGATATACCTCTATATGTCCGTGACAGGCTCCCGGCAGGGTTTAAATACATTGAGGGAACGACTCTGCTTGACGGAAAGAAGATTGATGACCCTCGGGGTAAAGGAATCCGCACCTTTAGCGTAGGGACATTTACGGCCGGTGAAAGTAAAAAATTAAGTTATCAGCTTGTGGCCGGGAGTGGCGTTGAACCCGGCAATACCTATACCAATAAGGCGGTAGTCGTAGCCGATTCGGGTTACCCGCTTTCTAATATCGCCACCGAAGAGGTGAAGGTAGTATATGACCCGATTTTTGATTTAAGTATTATTATAGGTAAAGTTTTTAACGATAAAAACGGTGACGGAATACAGCAGAGGGGCGAAGAGGGAATTGCCGATGTAAAAATTGCAACCGAAGACGGGCTTTACGTAATTACTGATAAAGACGGAAAATACCACATCGAAGGACTGCTTCCTCAGACAAAATTGCTTAAAGTCGATACCTCCACCCTGCCGCAGGGTGCGGAATTTACCACTGAAAACCCCAGAGTTGTGCGGCTTACAAGAGGCCTTCTGGCAAAGGTCAATTTCGGGGTAAAGGTTTCTGAGAAAGACTATACTCTTACATCCGATGAAGGAGCGCCTTACCTTGAAGTAAAGGTCATAACCGAGCCTACTAAAATCGAACCGGAATTAACTGTTTATCATACCCCCGATGTTCCTCAGCTTGACTTAGAAGGTAATTCTTTAGATACGCCGGTAGTATTTAGAATTAACACCAATTACTCAGATTTTATCTCTACCTGGAAGCTGGAAATTTTCTCAAGCGGAAACCGGGTTAGCCCTGTAAAGGTATTTGAGGGCACACAGAAAGATTTATTTAAGCAGATTTCATGGGACGGCATAGATAATGAAGGAAATCTAATTGAGCCTGAAGAGACTTATATTTATGTTCTGACGGTTAAAGATTCCGAAGGGAATAAAGACGAAACTATTGAAAATAAACTCTATGTAAGTTACAAGAGGACCATTAGCAGAGAAGAAAAGGTAGATGTAATCTCAGAGGAATTATATACCAACAAGTTGGCTCAACAGACCATACCTGTTGAAACCAAAGGTGTATCGGTAAACATAACAGGAACCACAGATAAACGCTCTTACATATATGTTGACGGCCAGAATTTAGGAATTGCAGAGAATGGTGAGTTTAAGAAGAACCTGATTTTACCCGAAACCAAGAAATCTATAAAAGTAGAGGCAGTTAAGGAAGGCAAGAAGTCGGTCTATACCAAGAAGCTTAATCTCGATAAAGATTACTTCTTCCTGGTCGCTTTAGGCGACGCTGTGATAGGGAAAATGAGCGCCAGCGGAAATATTGCTCCGGTAAGAGATAAGGACAAATATCAGTCAGGTTACTACTTCGACGGAAGGTTCGCTTATTACCTTAAAGCCAAGGTTAAGGGTAAATACCTTATCACTGCCTCTTACGACAGCGCAAGAGAGCGCGGCGGGTTTGAGCGGTTTATCGACCCTGATAAATATTACCCGGTTTACGGCGATTCTTCATCCGTAGTAGATGATACCAATACCCGCGGTAAATTCTACCTCTTGATTGAATGGGATAAATCATATCTCACCTGGGGTAATTATGAAACAGACATAAAAGATGTCGATTTAGCCGCCTATAACCGTACTCTTTACGGAGGAAAGCTTCATTACCAGAGTGTATCTACTACCAAGTACGGAGACCCCGACACAGTCTTCATAGTATTTTCCGCGGAAACCGACAAGCTTCCGGCTCACAATGAATTCCTCTCAACCGGCGGTTCCCTGTATTACTTAAAGCATACCGATGTGGTCGAGGGAAGCGATATGGTAAAGATAGAAGTAAGGGATAAAGACACGGGTATAGTCAAAAATTCTTACACAGCTGAGGAGGGTGTTGATTATGAGATTGATTACGACCAGGGAAGGATAATATTCTCAAAACCCGTGGATATGATTGCCTCATCTGAGGAACTCATCCAGAGCGGCGTAAGTTTGGGCGATCTGGTCTATGTTGTTGTAGACTATGAATATGAGCCGGATGAATTCCTTGATGAAGGTACCTACGGGGCAAGGGTGACACAGCAGCTGACCGACAATATAAAAGTAGGAACTACCTATATAAAAGATGAAAAGGAGGGAGGC
>WJKZ01000271.1 GCA_014728785.1 Candidatus Omnitrophota bacterium | reverse complement strand
GATACGAATTAAGATTCATTAAAATTTTTAAGAGGAGGAGGTAGCTATGATGAACAATAATAAGATTCTCGGCCGGCTGATTTTAGTTGCGTTGATTACCGTTTTTTTTGCCGGTTTTGGGTTTGCCACGGCCGCGGAAGTAAGCGACAGCGAAATTACTGCTGCGATTGAGACTGACCTTATGGTCAGCGAAAAGGTATCTTCTCATTTAATAGATGTTTCAACTGTAGACGGAATAGTTACCCTTTCCGGTTCGGTCGATAACCTACTCTCCAGGGACCAGGCCATAAAGATAGCAGAAAGCATAAAAGGGGTCAGGTCGGTCATTAACAGGATTGCAGTCAAACCACTTAAGAGGAGCGATGAAGAAATAGAAAGAGATGTGAGAAACGCATTGTTGCTTGACCCTGTTACCGAGGTTTTTGAAATCGATGTGGAGGTAAATGACGGGGTGGTTACTCTTTCCGGTGCTGTGGATTCCTGGGCGGAAAAGCAAATCGTTAGCCGCGTAGTCAAGGGAGTTAAGGGTGTCCGGGAAGTTGATAACGGCGCCAGAATTAAATACGGAATCGACCGCTCAGACAGGGAGATTAAAACAGAAATTAAGCGCCGCTTAGCCTCGGATCCTTATGTTAACGAAGAATGGCTTAAGGTGAGTGTCCAGGAGGGTGAGGTTAGCGTGAGCGGTACAGTAGGGAGCGTATTTGAAAAGGACAGAGTCTATTCCGACAGCTGGGTAGCCGGTGTAAAATCGGTTGAAACGGATGCTTTAAAGGTTGAAGCCTGGCCGGCCGATGAAATGAAAAGGAAGAAAAGAGGAGAAGACAAGAGTGACAGGAAAATAGAAGAAGCAATAAAAGATGCTCTTCTTTATGACCCCAGGACCGTATCTTTTCGGATTAATGTAGAGGTGGATGATGGCTTTGCTACCTTAGCCGGTACCGTAGATAATCTAAAAGCCAAAAAAGCGGCAGAAAAAACTGCTAAAAATACTGTGAGTGTATGGGGTGTTACCAATTTAATCCGGGTCAGGCCGGCTGAAACAGTCAGTGATTCGGAAATCGCCGATAGGGTAAATGCTGCTCTGTTCTGGAATCCACTGCTTGAAAGGTATGATATTTCCGTATATGTTAACAACGGTAAGGTTTTTCTTAACGGCGCGGTATATACATATTACGAGAAGTATGAGGCCGAAGATGTTGTTTCCCGTATAGTAGGAGTGGTGGATGTAAAAAACAATCTTTCTGTTTTGCCGGAGTGGTACTGGAAGAGCGACAGGCAGATTAAAAAAGACGTGAAAGCTCAAATTTTCTGGAGCTTGTTTGTGGATAGTGATGATATTGACGTTTCGGTCGAAGAAGGTACGGTTACTCTTTCAGGTAAGGTAAACAGTTTGCATAAGCTCAACGCAGCGGTAAGGAACGCTTTTGAGGGAGGGGCAAAGACTGTCCGCAGCAAATTAGAAATAGAAGGAGTTGAAGACTTCTATCCGGTCTACCACCATTATGAATATCTTTCCTTGTGGTAGATAAAGACGGAGGAGCCGATATTGAAGAAAAACGATGAGTAGAGCTTACTTTTTTTAAGGTATAGTAAAGAGGGATAAGCTTAAGATTTTTTTAAAAAGGAGGCTAATTATGACAACAGCCGTACATAATCTGGACCATGCTCTGAATACCGCAAAGCAGTGGTTAAAAGATATTCAGCAAGAACTCCATTATGAGGACCAGACTCAAGTTTACCGGGCAGTGCGGGCAGTACTGCAGTCGTTGCGGGACAGGCTTCCGGTAAATGAGGCCGCAGATTTAGGGTCGGAGTTACCTCTTGTTTTGGCGGGAGTATATTACAGTGGTTGGCATCCCGCAAACAAGCCGGAGAAGATGGAAAGTAAAGAAGAATTTTACAACCATGTAAAACAGGGGCTGGGAAATCCGGAGCTTGACCCCAAACATGTCACCGATGGTGTATTAAAAGCGATAAGTAAAAAGATTAGTTCGGGAGAGATGAAAGATATAAGGAGTAATTTTCCAGAGAAGCTGTTGAGCATTTTCCCCCAAAATTAAAGCCGGAAGATATATGGACATAATAACGAAAGAAAACATAAAGCAGCTTTTTGGTGTAAAGAAGAGTAATTGCCTCTCCTTATATATGCCTATTGTGAAAACAGGCAGAGAGGTGCGGGAGAACGAGATAAGACTTAAGAATCTTCTGAAAAGGTCCCGGGAGTTATTGGAGGAAAAAGGCTTTCGT
>WJKZ01000270.1 GCA_014728785.1 Candidatus Omnitrophota bacterium | reverse complement strand
CTCTTCATGTATTTAGAGAAATTGACACCGGTTATTAAAAATGATAGTATTTAATCCAAATGTTTAAAAGCTCAGCCGATTTTTTTAATAATGTTTTATTTGGGGGCTTAGACCGGGAGTGTCTTAAAAAACCTCAGACCCACTGCAAGGGTAATTTATTTACAAAAACTTTATAAAATAATTTCTGATAAATGGCGATGGAAATACGTAAGAAAGTAGATAAGCTCTTGGGTCAGATTTTGGTAGAAAGGGGTATGCTCAGCAATACGCAGCTCAAAGAAGTTCTGGAGAATCAAGAAACAGCCGGGGGTCTTATAGGCGATATTATAGTCAAGTTAGGTTTTGCCAAGGAAGAGGATATTGCTCATTGTCTTTCTATCCAGTACGGCTTTACTTTTCTGCCCCTGGAAAATTATGAAATATCTTTGTCAATAGCCACCCTTATCTCCGAACACCTCTGTTCGCATTATTGTCTGATTCCTATAGATAAAATCGATAATACTTTGACGGTAGCTATGGCTAACCCTTTAAATATCCAGGCTATTGATGATTTGGAAGACATAACCCATTGTGATATCCAGATATTTGTAAGTACACCTTCGGATATAAGGAATTGCATAAGGAGAATATTTGGGAAAGAGGCCTAAATCCTGCTATTTGCTTTTGCGCCAGAGCTTCTTCTTGAGAAGGTTTATGGTGTTTTGACACATAAATAGGGCGGTGTTATATTTAAAAACATGAGGTTTTATATTAATTATTGTATTTCATTCCTGCCCGTTACTTTTAAGAAAGGAGGTGTACAAAGAAAAGGAGCGGGTTTCTAAAAACGGAGGTGCATTATGAAAAAGAGTTTTACGCTGGTAGAGGTCATGATTATTATATGTATTATAGCTCTTTTAGCAATAATCGTTATTCCTCATCTTTTAAGGTCCAAGCTATCGAATCAGGAATCAATCGCTGTCCAGGCTTTACGTACTATTGCAGATGCCCAGATTCAGTACCGGGCGACTAACCCTACATATGCTACGCTTTCTCAGCTCGGTAACGCCAACCCTCCTTATATTGATTCTACGCTGGGCTGTAGTAATCCGCCTTGTATAAAGCAGGGGTATAAATTTACAGTTACTCCCCGGGCAGATAATAAATTTTATGCTGAGGCGGTACCTGTTAAAGGAAAAACGCATTGTTTCTATATCGACGAAGATGGTGTCCTGTATCGTTCCACCAATGCAGCATGTGCAGCCGGTATAGGAGCCCATAAAGAAGGGGCCCCCGCCGGTTATATTGAAGTCCAGTAGAGTTTACTTCTGACCTAAAGAGAGGCAGCGGATTTAACCGCTGCCTTTTCCATTTTTTCAAGGGAATAGTGAAAAAGAGCTTTTTAAAGAAAGGGAAACCTTCAGCCGATACACCAATACATACTAAGAAAGCATTTTCTTGACAATTGTTTTTCGGTATGTTATATACTTATTAAATTAAAATTATATGGAAATAGCTGGGAAACCAGAAGTTATAGATATATTTTTCTTAATTACCTGTCTGAGAATAACTTATATATCTGCCAGAAACGGCTTATTAAAAGAAAGTTTTAAAATAGTAGGGGTTGTCGCGGGAATTTTCCTTTCTTTTTATTATTTTGTACCCGCAGGTTCCTGGCTCAACCAAAAAGTATTTTTTTTACAGAAAGATTTTTCCGAATTCTTATCTTTTTTATTAATCTTTTCAGCCTCAATTTTACTACTTTCTTTTTTAAGAATAGCAGTAGGTCTTTTTTTCAAGAGGGAAAATTTTTCCCGGCGGGAAAGATTGGTGTCTGTGGTAATAGGCGGGGTTAGGGCTGTATTTTTTTCAAGCATTGTGCTTTTTATGCTGATTTTATCCCCTTTGCCCCGGAGATATTTTGAAAAAAGCTTCTCCTGGGAAGTATTTAGGTTACCGGCGCCCGCTATGTATATTTTTGTTTTTGAGACTTTTAAAAAGTCTGTTCCCCAAGAGCGTACGGAAATAAAAATAGAGAATTACTATAAAACGGATTGGATTGGTTCCCGGCAACGATAAGGAGGATGTGATGAAACTAAAAAAATTTTACCATAAAGTAGTGGAGAGAGGTATACAGGGCGATATAAGGAGCAGAAAAGAAATCAAAGAGGAGCTCAACAGAAGCAAAAAAAAGTATGAAAGTTTAAGTGAAGATAAAAAGGCTTTTTTTGACCCGGACAATCTCTTTAATCCTTTTTCAGATACCCGTATAGTTTTAGGAAGTGAGGAAAGCCAGGTGAAATCGATCATGGTAGGGATAGATATAGACTGTCAGGAGATCCTCTTAGCTGACAGATTGAGAGAGAGGGGGAAAAAGATTGATTTGCTGGTATCGCATCATCCTGTGGGGAGAGCTTATGCCAAATTTTATGATGTTATGGATTTACAGATAGATGTTTTTTCTAAACAGGGGATATCTCTGGGTATTTCCCAGAACCTCCTGAACGAAAGAAAATCCCAGGTAGGAAGGAGAGTGAGCGCAGTTAATCATGGCAGGCCTGTTGATTGCGCGCGTTTATTAGGTATAAATTTATTTTGTATGCATACCCCTTGCGATAATTTAGCTTACCAGTATTTAAAGAAAGAGCTTGAGAAAACCGAGCCTTCTACTCTGGGTCGGATAATGGAAATTCTATTCGCTATACCCGATTATAAACATGCTGCCCAAAACAACAACCCTCCCCAAATTGTCATAGGCAGTGAGAGCAGCCGCTGCAGGAATATCCACTTGGAATTTACCGGAGGTACAGAGGGGCCTAAAGAGATATACAAAGAGCTTGCATCTAAAGGAATAGACACAGTTGTTGCTATGCACCTTTCAGAGGAGCACGTTAAAATGTGCAGAAAAGAGAATATAAACGTAATATTTGCTTCTCACATAGCTTCCGACAGCCTTGGGGTTAATCTGATGCTCGACTTTTTAGAGAAAGAAGAGAAACTGGAAATATACGATGTATCGGGTTTCCGCAGATTTAAGCATAAAGCGCTTAATTTAAAATAATTTAATTTTAAATGATTCCTCAGGATTTTATAGATGACCTTCAGTCCAGGTGTGACATAGTAGAGGTGATAGGCAGCTATATCCCTCTAAAGCGGGCAGGAAGAAATTTTAAAGCCGTCTGTCCCTTTCATAATGAAAAAACCCCCTCTTTTATTGTCAGCCCCCAGAAACAGATTTTTCATTGTTTCGGCTGTCAGGAAGGCGGCGGTGTGTTTCAGTTTTTAATGTTGATTGAAAAAGTTAACTTTCCCGAAGCTGTAGAGATGTTGGCAAAAAGGATGGGAATAGAAGTCCCTTACCGTAGAAACAAACCTGGAAAATCCAGGGACGCATTTTATAAAGCCTTAGACGAAGCAGCTGGCTTTTACAACAGAAACCTTATTAATAATTCCGATTTTAAAACAGTTCGGGAGTATCTTAAAAAAAGAGGCATCGGTGAAAAGACTATAAAAAAATTCCGTTTAGGCTTTGCTCCTTCGGGCAATGCACTTATAAATCATATGAGAAAAAAGGGTTTTGTTCTGGAGATGCTGGAAAAATGCGGCTTGATTACTTATAAAAATGAAAGTTTCAGAGATGTATTCAGGGATAGGATAGTTTTTCCTATCTATGATGTCCGTTGCCGGGTGGTAGGATTTGGGGCGAGGCTTTGGAAAGAAGTGTCCGGTTCTCCCAAATATATCAATTCTTTAGAAAATGAATTTTATAGCAAGAGACACCATCTATTTGGATTGAACTTTTCCAAAGAGGGTGTTAGCAAATCGGGAAGGGCTATTGTAGTGGAAGGCTATCTTGACATGATTACTCCTTTTATGAGAGGTGTCCCGAATATAGCAGCATCTTTAGGCACTGCCTTAACTATTGAACAGATAAAGCTCCTCAAGCGCTATGCTTCCGGTATAATCCTCTTATTTGATTCTGATAAAGCAGGCCAGATGGCTGCTTTAAGGAGCGTTGATTTAGGATTGGAGAATAATTTGAGAGTGGAAGTTGCAAGCCTTCCCGAAAGTTTTGACCCCGATTCACTAATCCGCAAAAAAGGCAGAGAAGCTTTCGAGGAGCTCATAAACAGCAGGAAAGATTTTTTTGACTACAAACTGGCAGTACTCAAAGGTAATTACGATGTAGAAAGCATAGAGGGCAAAAGCAGTATAGCAAAAGAGATGCTCGCAAGTATAAACAAACTGGAGAGCGAAGTAGAGAAACATGAATATATAAAAAAATTGTCTCATGAGATTAGGGTGAAGGAAGATATTCTTATAGCGGAATTCAGAAAAAATTTTCTCAAAGAAAGCATAAGTTACTATAATAGGAGGGATAACCGGTTTCTGTCTAAAGAAAACAAAGCGTTTAAGGAGTACATTGATTTTCTACCCATAACTGAAAAGGTGTTGATTAAGTTTATGATTACAAAAAGGAAAGCTTTTGAAGCTGTAAGCAAAAGATTGGACAGTGATGATT
>WJKZ01000024.1 GCA_014728785.1 Candidatus Omnitrophota bacterium | reverse complement strand
GATAAAGGGGATACCTGTACTGAGGCCGGGCCTTCTTTTCCCGTAGAAATACTCGGTTTAGACGGCGTTCCGCGCCCCGGAGACAGGCTGATAGTGGTACCGGATGAAAAAAGCCTGAAAGAGATTACTTCCCGCCGGCAGGAAGAAGAAAAGAAGCAACAGCAGGCTCCCGCCAAGCACCTGAAACTTGAGGACCTGTATAGCAAAGTAAAAGAGGGTAAATTAAAACAGCTGAAAGTAGTCTTGAAAGCGGATGTGGGGGGTACCCTTGAAGCTGTAGAAGAAACCCTGAACAAGATATCTTCCAGTGAAGTAGAGTTGGCGATAATCCATAAAGGAGTGGGCGCGGTCAATTCTTCGGATATACTCCTTGCGGAAGTCAGTGACGCTATTATTGTAGGGTTTAAGGTTGGGCTGGAGCCGCAAATAAGAGAATTAGCAAAAAAGAAAGGAGTAGAATTACGTTCCTACCAGATAGTTTATGAACTGGTAGATGACGTTAAGGCTGCCCTTGAAGGGTTGCTTACTCCTCAGATTAAGAGGACTTTTGCAGGCAGGGCCAGAGTTAAAACGGTTTTTAAACTTTCCAAAGCCGGGATTATAGCCGGTTGCCTCGTAGAAAAAGGTAAAATAAGCCGTGGTCTGTATTGTCAGCTTATCAGGGATAATGAAAATATATTTAAAGGAAAGATTCAAACTCTTAAGAGATTCAAAGACGATGTAAAAGAGGTTAAGGAGGGTTTGGAGTGCGGTATAGGTATAGGCTATGATAAAATAGCCGAAGACGACATCATAGACGTTTTCAGCGAAGAGGTTATTGCTAAGAAATTAGATAAATAAGGTAACTTGAGAGAGATGAAAAAGGTTATCCTGAGCGGAATGCGGCCTACCGGCAAATTGCACCTGGGGCACTGGGTGGGTGCTCTTAGCAACTGGGTAGAATTACAGAAAAATTATAAATGTTTTTTTATGATAGCCGACTGGCACGCATTGATGAGCGAATACAAAAACGCCTCTTCCATCAAAGAAAACACTTTTGACAACGTTTGTGATTGGTTGAGTTACGGGATAGACCCTGAAAGTTCGGTTATTTTTTCCCAGTCAGAGGTAGAAGAACACCTGCAATTGTTTATGATTTTCGCAAGCTTAACACCTCTCGGCTGGCTGTCCAGGTGTCCGACTTTCAAAGAGCAGGTGAAGCAGTTAAAAGAAAAAGATATAAATACCTATGCTTTTCTGGGTTACCCGGCTTTGCAGGCTGCCGATATCGTCTTGTACCGGGCTGATTTTGTCCCGGTGGGCGAGGACCAGATTCCTCATCTTGAGTTATGCCGGGAAATAGCCAGGAGATTCCATTCGATATACAAAAAAGACATATTTAAAGAACCCCAACCTCTATTGACTCAAATTCCCAGGTTTATGGGGCTGGACGGAAGGAAAATGAGCAAGAGTTATAATAACTATATATCACTTGATGAGGAAGATTCCGAGCTTGAGCGAAAGATATCCGAAATGTTTACAGACCCCCAGCGTAAGAAAAGAAAAGACCCTGGGCGGCCTCACTTATGCAATATATTCAACTACTATTCTATATTCAGTCCCGGGGAAAAAGAGCAGGTCGATAGAGAATGCCGCAATGCCGCCCGGGGATGTACGGATTGTAAAAAGCGTCTGATTCAGATAATGAAGGAATTCGTATCTCCCCGGAGAAGAAAGAAAAAAGAATTGATGAGAAAAAAAGACTATGTTGCCGGCATTTTGCAGGATGGTAAAAATAAGGCCAAAGAAGCCGCTTCTTCCACCATGCAGAGGGTGAGGGAGGCAATGAAATTTTAATTAAATATGAAGATAAGACTTGATATATTTGAAGGTCCTCTGGATTTATTAATTTATCTTATTAAAAAGGACCATCTGAATATTTATGACATACCTATAGCCAAAGTAGTAAATCAGTATTTACAGTTTTTAGAGTTAATGAAGCTCCTTGATATAAATATAGCCTCGGAGTATCTTGTAATGGCCGCAAACTTGATAAGCATAAAATCAAAAATGCTGCTGCCCCAACAGCAGCAGGCCGAAGAACCCGAGGAGGACCCGCGGGAAGAACTGGTTAAAAAAATACTCGAATACGAGAAATTCAAAGGGGCAGCCGATTTTTTACGTACCAAAGAAGTTGAAAGAAATAAATATTTCAAAAGACCGTCTTCTGATTCCAACAATGTCGAAGTTTACATAGAAGCTTCTATTTTTGATTTAATAAGTGCGTTTAAATCAGCCTTAAAAGAAGTACCTAAAGAGATATTCTTTGAGGTAGTAAGAGAAGAATTTACGGTTGAGGACAAGATCCATGATTTACTCCACCTGCTTCTTTCAAAAGAAAAAGTCGCCCTGGATGCGCTGTTTTCCTCGGCTAAAAGCAAACTGGAGATAGTGGTTACTTTTCTGGCGATATTGGAGCTGATAAAACTAAAAGAAGTAGTAGCGGTTCAGGAAGAGCTTTTCGGGCCTATATTGATAGCCCGAAAAGAAGAAGTTTACACTTCTTTTTAAAATCCGGCTTTGGAGAACCTAATTTTTTTATGGATGAAGAGAAATATGTAGATTATTTAAAAGAGAATGAGGAAGAGAAAATAATAAATCTTTCTCTGCGGCCTAAAAATCTGGAAGAATTTATCGGACAGACTAAAACCGTTGATTCTTTAAAGATTGCCATACAAGCTGCGAAGGGGCGCAATGAACCTTTGGAACATCTCCTTTTATCCGGGCCTCCCGGTCTGGGCAAGACTTCTTTAGCTTACTGCATAGCTCACGAAATGGGGAAGAAATTCACTTCTACCAGCGGCCCGGCGATAGAAAGAGCCGGGGACTTGGTCGGCATTCTTACCAATCTGGAAAGGGGAGATATACTTTTCGTAGATGAAATACACCGTCTTTCTAAGGTGGTAGAAGAGTTTCTTTACCCGGCTATGGAGAATTTCCAGATAGATTTTGTAATCGATAAAGGGCCTTATGCCAAAAGTGTTAAGTTTAACCTTAAGCCTTTCACCTTAATAGGAGCTACCACCAGAAAAGGTATGTTGAGCTCTCCCCTGCGGGGACGTTTCGGCCTTTTTTTCGATTTTGATTTTTATAATCCTGAGGCGCTTTCTATAATAGCTCACAGGAGCGCCGAATTGCTCGAGGTTCAGATAGATAAAGAGAGTTGCCTTGAGATAGCGAAACGTTCTCGCGGTACCCCCAGGCTCTGTAACCGGCTCCTTAAACGCATAAGGGATTATGCCCAGGTAATCGGTGAAGGAGTTGTCAATATCAAGATAACCCGGGACGCCTTAAATCAGATAGGAGTAGATGGAGAAGGATTCGATAAGATGGACAGGAAATATTTAGAGACCATAATAGGCCTTTACAGAGGCGGCCCTGTAGGGATTGAGGCGATTGCCGCTTCACTGGGGGAAGATAAGGCTACGCTTGAGGATGTGGTTGAACCTTATCTTTTGAATAAAGGATATGTGATTCGTACTCCTCGCGGCAGATTAGCTACCAGAGCATCTTATAACCATTTGAATATTCCTTACGAGAGCAGGCAGGAAAGTTTTTAGTTTATCCTACCTACGGATATATATTAATTTTTATGAATTCTATGGCTAAATTCTTAATAATAGCGGGAGTATTACTTATTTTAACGGGATTATTTATCCGTATGGGCCTAAAAATCCCTTTTTTAGGAAAGATGCCCGGTGATATCTATATAGAAAAAAAGAATTTTGTTTTTTATTTCCCCTTAGCTACTTCAATCGTTTTAAGTTTAATCTTGAGTTTAATTTTATACTTTTTATTTAAAAAATAATAGAAATGCAGGCTAAAAGCGCTTCTGCTGGCCGGAATTTTGGGTACTATGTATAAGCTACTTTATAAAGATAAAGATACAAAAGCCCGCAGGGGGGTGTTCAAAACCAAAAGAGGTGAGTTTAAGACACCTGCCTTTTTCCCGGTAGCTACTCAAGGGGCAGTTAAAGGGCTGTGGCCGCAGCACCTGGAGACTATAGGCATAGAAGGCCTTCTAGTCAATGCATACCATCTTCTCCTGAGGCCCGGCGTCGATATTATAAAAAAGTGCGGGGGCCTGCATAAATTTATGGGCTTTGATGGTACCATAATAACCGACAGCGGCGGGTATCAGATTTTCAGCCTTAAAGGTTTGCGTAAAATTAGTGATGAAGGGGTGGGGTTTCAGTCCCACTTTGACGGCAATACTTGTTTTCTTACTCCCGAAGAAACCGTAAAGGTGCAGTTAAACCTCGATTCAGATATTGTAGTTCCGCTGGATGAGTGCAGTAACTTCCCCACCGACTATAATTATGCAAAGAATGCTCTGCAAAGGACTTTGAGTTGGGCAGTAAAAGGTAAAGCGTATTTTGACAGGGAAGAGAGAGAAAATAATTTGTTTTTCGGCATAGTGCAGGGAGCAACCTACAAAGATTTACGCAGAATCTGCATAGAGAAGTTGCTGGAGCTGGGAACCAGCGGGATGTGTATAGGAGGGTTAAGTGTTGGCGAACCTGCCGATTTAAGGTATAATATGCTTTCTTTCATTAGTGATAATACCCCCGACTCTGTTCTGAGATATTTTATGGGTTACGGTAAACCCCCGGGAATACTGGAAGCGGTATCTCTGGGCGTAGATCTTTTTGATTGCGTGGTGCCTACCAGGTTTGGGAGAACCGGTACCGCCTTTACGCAAGCAGGCGAGATAGTAGTAAGAAATTCTGCTTATATAAATGACTGTTCTCCTTTGGATGCCGAATGCAGCTGTTTTGTGTGCAGGAATTTTTCCAGGGCATACATAAGACACCTTATAAATGTAAAGGAAATGCTCGGGGTTCAGCTTTTGACTTATCATAATATTTTCTGGTATAACAATTTTTTATCGCGGATAAGAGAATCTATAAGCCAGGGGAATTTTAAAGAATTCAAGGAAAATTTTTATTCTGTTTACAGAGAAAATGATAATTGATGTAG
>WJKZ01000269.1 GCA_014728785.1 Candidatus Omnitrophota bacterium | reverse complement strand
CACGAGCCGGAAGAAAGCTTAATTCTCGATTTATACAAAGAACTGGAGGAGGAATTCGGTAATGTTCGCTTGATACTAGCTCCCCGTCACCCGCAAAGAGCCAGAGCCATAAGCAGTTTAATAACCGCTAAAAGCTACCATCCGGTTATGTTGAGCGGTCTTTACAAACCGCAACTGGAAGAAAAAGATATTCTTCTGATAGATTCGGTCGGTAAACTTCTATACTTTTATGCAATCTGCGATATTTGTTTTGTGGGAGGAAGCCTGGCTGATTGTGGGGGGCACAATATATTAGAGCCAATATATTTTTTAAAACCTACTATATTCGGACCTTCTATGGGTAATTTCCGCGACATAGAGTCTACGGTAAGGGAAAAAAGTGGGGGCATAAAGGTTTCAAATCCGCAAGATTTAAAAACACAAATAGTTCTGCTGATTAAACATCCTGCTTACCGTGATTCGTTTAAACGAAAGAGCAATGAAGTATTCGCCAGTAACCGTAATAGTGTGGAAAAGAATCTGCAGATAATTTTAGAAGCGATATCGCAATAGCAGTCGCAATGAAGACAAACAAAATTATTAATTCATATGTATCTTTTGTAGAAAGACGGGAAAAAAATCCAGGAGAGAAAATTATCTGGCTATTCTTGAAAATTCTTTCTTTTATTTACGGAGCTTGCGTCGGCCTGCGTAATTTTTTATATGATAAGAAGATTATACCTCTCTATTATGCCGGTGCAAAAGTTATAAGTATAGGTAATATCTCCTGGGCAGGTTCCGGAAAAACTTCTTTAACCTGGTATCTTTTCAATAAGTTATCCGCTGAATATAAGCCTGCTGTATTGCGCCGCGGGTTCGGCAGAGACGAAACGACGATGCTGAAAGATGCAGGAGTGGAAGTATTTTGCGCACCCAACCGTTGTCAACTTTGCCGTCAACTCAGCTCAAAGTATAATCTATTTATCCTGGATGATGGTTTTCAGTACCGTGGGTTACACAGGGATGTTGACATATTGGTGATGGGTGCCCGGGAATTCAAAGCCAGAGGCGACCTTATACCAGCCTCTTTTTTTCGGGAACCTTTCAGTTCAGCAAGAAGGGCTGATTTTATAATAATAAGTTATAAAAACGAACTGGAAGATAAAAAAAAGAATATGGATAGAATAAAGAATACCTTTGACGGCCCAAAGTTATTTTTCTCCTCTTACAGGATAGAACAGTTCAATGACTTTGAAGGAAAAGCTGTCGATAAAACTTATATATGTAGTCTCAAAATAGCCGCTGTCTCTGCCATAGGATATCCTGAAGGATTTTTTGAAGCTCTCAGGCAAAGCGGCTTAGCGCCGGAAGAGTACCTCACTTATCCCGACCACTATGAGTTTTCCGAAAACGAATTCATAGCCCTTCAGGCGAAGCTGCTTGATGAAGGTTTCAAAGGTATAATTATTACCGGCAAAGATAAATATCATATACCTCCGGAAGCAATCCGCATGAAAATATTTATTGCGCGCGCACGATTGGTAATAGAAAACGAAGAAAACTTTTTAGAGAAATTAAAGACCAGGCTTAAAGAAACCGATGCATAATATAATAAAGTATATCCGGAAAATACTTTTTAAGTCGCCCTTATGGCTCTGTTTCTGCGCAGGAAAGGCTGCGGGCTTTCTTTTGTACGCGAGCAGAAAAAAGCGTTTTATTGCTTTTAAAAATCTTAAATTGGTCTTTCCCGACAAATCCCCCGGGGAGTTAAAATTCATAACCCGCAGGAGCTTTGAATATTTCGGGCTCAGTTTAATAGAAACGCTTATAGCTGACCGCATCTGCAGAGACAACAGAGTACAGATGAAAGGTAATTTTCCTGAGAAGGGAAGCATTCTAATAGGTATACACGCAGGCAGCTGGGAGTTAATAAATATTTTTTTCGCCCGGAAACAGGATTTTTCTGTTCTGGTCAAACGCCAGAGAAGCGAAAAACTTGACAACAAACTCAATGAATTAAGGACCGATAATGGTTTGCATATTTGCTTCACTCTTAAAGAAGCGATCCAAAAGCTTAGAAAGGGAATAAGCGTAGGTATGGTTGTTGACCAGGGTGCGGAAAAAAACGCTCTAATGGTTGACTTTTTTTCTCACCCCGTACCGACGCCCAAGGGAGCAGTGTATCTGGCAAAAAAAAATAATAGAAAATTATACCCCTGTTTCGGGCACCGGAGAGGGTTTTTTAAACACACATTGGAAATAGGCGATCCTGTTGATTTAAACAATACAGACACCGAAGAAACCCTCAGGAATATAAATGCGATATATGAAAATTACATACGCCGATACCCCTGGGAATATTTCTGGTGGTACAAAAGATTTAAACACCGTAGTGACAGAAATGTTCTGATTTTGAGCGATGAAAAGTTAGGACATCTCAAGCAGGCACGATCGCTCTTCATGTTTCTTTCGAAAAACTCCAAATACTCCCTTAAGAAAAAAGAGGTAGTGGTCAGGTACAAAAACAGTGCCTGCCGGCTGTTAGCGGACCTCTGTGCCTCATTTTCCGGCAAGCATTGTCTTGGCTGCGGCCGTTGTATGAATACGGTTCTTGATTCCTCGACCAGCTGCGAATTGAGGAGCATTTATGCTGACCTGGTGATAAGTTCGGGTAGCTTTTCGGCACCGGCAAATAAACTTTTTTCATCATATGTCGGCGCCAAATCTGTTACTATTTTACGTCCCAATTTTGGGCTTAACCGGTTTACCTACGCTTTGATTCCCTACCATGACCGGCTCCAGGGAAAAAATATAGTTAATTTTACCGGCTCGCTGTTCTACCCTCAGGATGTCGACAAAAAAGTCCGGGCTTGCGAAGAAT
>WJKZ01000268.1 GCA_014728785.1 Candidatus Omnitrophota bacterium | reverse complement strand
GTTAAGTTCCGGCTAATTTTTACACTTTCTTTAATTCTGAGATAATTTTTGAGTTTTCTGCCCTGTCTTTTGCGATAAAGAATCCGGAACTCAAAATCAGCCCGTCTTTAGCCCAGATAATTTTCAGGATATCATATCCAAAGCACCACCGTCCGCAGTGCCATTTGCCTGTTTCGAATTGCTTTATGCTTTCGAGAGGAATAACGATAGGAGATTCGGTAAGCTGCCTTAAAAAGTAAAATGAATTATCATCATACCAGTATTGTCCCCTGCCCCGGGCAAAAAGCCCGCTCCCGGTGTACCTTTTGTACCATTTTTTATTTATTTCTGTCCCTAAATAATGACCTCTCTTTTTATCCATTTTAAGAAGTACTTTTTAACTGCATTATAATACATTTACACAAAAGAGCTTATGTTCAATTGGCATTATTTTTTTGGGGTTCTATACATTATAATGAAATCTTATCTATATGCCAATATCAACAAGAGCAAACTTGACCGCCCTTCTATTAAGTCTATAATAGCATAAAAGAGGCGGGCTGTTCTTATATATCAAGGAGAAAGGCGGGGGTCTTAATGGATGAATTGGAGTGGGTAGATTTTTTAAAGAAAAATATAAAAAAAGGAAAAGAGGTGATTTCCGGCATAGGTGACGATTGTGCGCTGGTCAGGGCAGGGGCGGAGTCGCTTCTGCTTAAAAGCGATACCTTTGTAGAAGGTACTCACTTCAGGAGAGGAGATATTTCTTTATCCCGTATAGGAGCAAGGGCCGTGGCCAGGGTATTCTCGGATTTTGCCGCTTGCGGGGGAAGGCCGCTCTTTGCCGGCATTTCTTTAGGGGCAGGAAAAAGAGAGAAGGCTGCCAGTATAAAAAGAATAATGAAAGGTGCGGAGAAATTTTGCCGCAACCATCGATGTTCTCTGATAGGAGGGGATACTACCAGTTCTCCTTTTTTGTTTCTTGATGTATGGGGAGTGGGAAAGTGTGGCAGATTCGTCCCGCGTTCGGGAGCCCGTAGAGGCGATTACATATTTGTTACCGGTAAATTGGGCAGGCTTTCTTTTTCCGATATTTTCGAACCGAAAATAAAAGAAGGATTATACTTAGCCCGGCGTAAGGGCGTCCACTCAATGTGCGATATATCCGACGGTTTTTTTATTGACCTTTACAGAATATTGAAAGAGAGCAAAAAAGGGGCTTTATTATATGGCGATTGTCTTGATAAACTGGGCAGAGAAAAATCTTTATACAGGGGAGAAGATTACGAATTAATTTTCACAGTGAGTAAAAGCTGCAGGGAAGCAGAGAACTTAGAGAAAAAATTTATCCTGGCAGGAGAGATAAAACCTCCGTCTTTCGGTTATAGAGTAAAAAGAGGAGAAGTTTTATCTGAGGTGACAGTCAAAGGATACAACCGTTTATTCTGAGCCGGTACAGATGAGACAGAAATTCACTCTAAACAGCAGGTCTCCCGATGTCACCATTAGATATGGACGGTCTTTTGCAAATATACTTGAGGAAAGGGATGTTGTTATATTAGAGGGTAATCTGGGCGGAGGCAAAACCACTTTTGTTAAGGGGGTAGTGCGGGGTCTGGGTTTTGCAAAGAGAGTTATGAGTCCCTCGTTTGTTCTGATGAGAGTATATAAAACGAAGAAATTTACGGTTAACCATTTTGATTTTTATCGTCTCGGGAGAGAAGAAATAACGGGCCTGGGCATGGAGGAAATTATTGCTTCTCCCGGAAGTCTGAATGTTATTGAATGGGGAGGGATTTATCAGAATGAGCTTGACAGATTCATCAGGATAGATTTCAGGTACAGGAATTATGAAAAAAGAGACCTGATATTTTCTTTTAAAGGCTATAGCGATAAAAGGTATAAAAAAATTAAAGCAGCGTTAATTAATTGATTTAAGGATGATTTTTTTAATTATAGACTCATCTTCTCTTAATACTTCTTTCTGTATTAGCCGTAACACCGAAATTCTGTATTCCTCGGAGAGAAAGCATCCCAACGGAGCGTCAAAATTGGCAGCAGGCCTGGATAAAGCCTTTCGAAAACTGTCTATCGGATTTGATGATTTCGATGCTTTTATTTTGGGCAAAGGCCCCGGTTCTTTTACCGGTTTAAGAATATCTTTCAGTGTGGTTAAAGCCCTGGTTTTAGCAAAAAAAATACCCGTTATTCTCCTTAACAGTTTTTTTTCCTGCGCTTATCCTTTCAGAAAAAAATATGATAAGATAAAGGTAGTTGCCGACGCCCGGCGGGGAAAGATTTATATGTCTTCTTTTGTTTCTAAAAACGGTATTCTCAGGGAAAAGCAGAAACCGGGGATTTTCTCTTTAGAAGAAATCTTAAGTTGCCGCGACCATGATTTATATGTTAGCTACGATGGGGGTTTAAGGAAAAATATTTTAAATACTTGTAAAAAAATAAATTTTTACCACCGTGATGTTTATCCGAAAGCAAAATATCTGCTTGAGGCCGCCGGAGATTATTACAGGAGGGCTAAATTTAGCTCTCTCTCAACTATGGAACCTATGTATTTGCATCCCCGGACTTGTCAGGTAAGAGGGAGTAAAAAATAATTTATTCTCCTTTACCGGTTTGAAACGAGGCTGAGTTTTCCGGAGAGGAGAAAATATTCAACTTTTAAGGAGTTTAAAATGATAAGGCCGCTCTGGGTAGAAGTCGATTTAGAAGCCTTATCCAGGAATCTGGAAATTCTGGAGAAAAGAATAGAGGGTAAGGCCCGTATAGTAGCAACCATAAAACAGTTTGCTTACGGCCACGGTTTGCTTCCTGTATCCAAGCAGCTTGCCTTAAACGGCATAGATTGGTTTGGGGTGGGAAGCGTTGAGGAGGCCATTGCCTTAAGGGAGGATGACTACAAAGGTTCTATACTTGTTCTGAGCAGCGTCCTGAAAAAGTTTGTCAGTTATTTCATTCATTACAATATCATACCCACGGTAGTAGACGCCGAATTTGCCCGGGCCTTAGACAGGGAAGCCGCCAAAAGCAAAAGGGTAGCGCCTGTCCATGTAAAAGTAGATACCGGTATGGGCAGATTGGGAGCTTACTATAAAGATGCGGAAAGTTTTATTGGTGAACTTTCCGGCTTAAAAAATATCTCTCTTGAGGGTATATACACTCATTTTCCCGTAGCCGATACCGATTCTGATTTTACAAATCACCAGATAGAAGCCTTTAACGGCCTCCTTAAGAGCTTGTCCGCCAGGCAGATAGGTTTCAAGTATCGTCACTGTGCTAACAGTATCGGTATATTGAATTATCCTGATTCACATTTCAATATGGTAAGGCCCGGCCTGATACTCTACGGCGTATATCCGACGCCTTTGGAAGAAATAGGGGTAGAACCTGTACTTTCTTTAAAGTCGAGAGTAATTTTTGTAAAGAAGATAGAGAAAGGCATGAGTGTCGGTTACGGAAGAACTTTTATAGCCGAGAAAGACAGATTTGTGGCGACGGTTGCAGTAGGGTATGCTGATGGATATCCCTGGAGCCTTTCCAACAAGGCCAAGGTGATAATCAGAGATAAAATTTACAGGGTTATAGGCAGAGTGTGCATGGACCATATAATGGTAGACTTAGGAGATGACGGAAATATAAGCCAGGGGGAGGAGGTAGTCCTTATAGGTAAGAGCGAAAGAAACTCAATAACCGCAGAACAACTGGCTGATTGGGCCGGTACTATTCCCTATGAAATAGTAAGCTGTTTGTCTTTAAAGATTCCCCGCCTTTATTCAGACAGCCTGCTGTAATAAGGATTTTCTGATTTATTTCTCCTCACCGCTTATCTTGCCGGGCCTCAGGGAGTAATAAATTTATTTAATGAGGATGAGGCCGGTTATTCCCACCGATACGAAAAATAAAGGAGCAAGCCAGGCGCTAAGGGCAGGAAGGATTAAACCGGATTTACCCAGGGCTATACTGAGGGAAGATAAGAGGTAATAAAGAAATCCGAATATAAAACCCGCCCCTAAAGAGGAGAGTGCGACTTTACGCTTTTTTATCTCCAGGGCCAGGGGCAGTACCCCTATGACCAGAAACAGGCCGGAGAAAGGTTCGGCCAATTTGTGGTGGTAATCAATAACCAGATTTGAAAGCAGTTTAGTGGAATTAGTTTTTTGGAGACGGTCTATTTCTTCGCGCAGAGTGCTTAAGGAAGAATATTGAAGAAAAATACTTTTTTTAAGCACTAATTCTTTAGGAGAATAGTCCATTTCAATTTTTTTCTCTTCCCATGTTTGAGGATTACCTGTAATATTACCTTCTTCATTTAAAGTGTAAGATATACCGTTTTGCCCTATCCATTCTCCGTCCCGAAAGACTATTCTTTTGTAAATTATCTTTTCCGACACATTATGTTCTTTGTCCTTTCTGAAGATTATGGTGTTTTGCATGATTTTCTCCCGAGGAAGCAGTTTTTCCACGAAGAATATCGTGTTGTTGTAGACAAAAGCAAGGTTTTCTTCTTCCGACATTTTTTCCAGGGAGTCGCCGCTGAAAGTTTCTTTTAAATCCTGGACTTTCTTTTGTGAATGTATGAGAATGTTTTCCTGCAGGAATAACAGTGATATCGATACGCAAAGCGAGAAAAATATTACCGGGAATGCTATCTTGGCCAGGTTGAGCCCCAGTGTCCGCATGCTGATTATCTCATTATTCTTATTCATTTCTCCCAGCACGTAAAGTATGCTTATAAGAAGAGAGAAGGAACTTATTCTTAGAATAATGAGGGGTAATGAATATATATAATACTCCAGGAGTGTTTTTATTTCAGGACGGGTTCTGAGTATATCGGAAAGGTTTGAAAAGATATCGATAATAAAATATAAACCTATGAATACCACAAGGATAAACATATAAGAAAAGCAGATATTTTTTAAGATATATTTGTCTATTATGCGCATTTTTTTATGATAAAATAAAGGCCCACGCAGCCTATTATTATATTGGGAAGCCACATTCCCAGAGAGGGAATTATGAAGTTATATTCAATGAGAGCCTCGCCTGCTACAAAGAGTAAATAGTAGATCCCTGCCGCCAGGATGGCTATCCAGAAATTTATCGTTCTTTCCCGGTGTTTTACCACCAGAGAAGTTCCGAACCCGAGAATTATAAAGGTAATAATGGAAAAAGAGAAGCTTATTCTTTTATGGAATTCACTTATCAGCTCTACCGGAGTTTCGTTCCTGCTTAAGTCTATTCCCATTTCTTTAAGATGGGAGATCTTCTTCAATAATTCCCGGATTGTCATGTCTTTGGGTTTTTTACTGATTTCAACCTCTTCCTGCTCTTTTATGGGTATATCGGTAAAAAAAACTTTAAAATTAAGCCGGTACATCTCTTGTTTTTCGCCGGTATTAGTTTCGTCCCTGAAACCGTCTTCCAGCTTTATTTTGAGTATTTCGTCTTCCACTACAAATTCACCGCGTTTTGCGAAAGTAACTTTAGTAACTCCTTCCTTGTCATTTACTTCATAGATGAATACATTCTTAAGCTTGTTGCCGTCCTTATCCGAAACATAAAGGATATGGTTTTCGAAATTCTCCAGGAATACCCCCGGTTCTATTATGGCCGATACATTCTCAAAGTATATGTTTTTCAGCTGGCTTCTGTATTTGTAATGGGCATTAGGTATTATGCGGTCATTTAGCAAAAAGAGAAAAAGTGAAAAGGCGACTCCGATTATCAGAAAAAGATTGAGGATTTTGATTAAGGAGATTCCCGCCACCCGCATGGCTATTATTTCATTGTCGACAATCAGCCGCCCCATGACCAGAAGGATTGCCAGTAAAAATGAGAGAGGTATGGTAAACCCCAGAAGGTAGGGGACAAAGAATAAGAATATTTTGAAAGCATCGATGATATCTACCCCCTGCCTTATTACCATATCCGACAGTTTCATTAAATTCCCTACCAGCATTACCAGGCTTAAAAGCAGGAGAGAGAAGAAAAAAAGTATGAAAAAATCTTTTAGAATGTAATTTCTTATTATTTTCATATTTCTGCCGGTTATTTTTAAGCTCTCGCTAAAGTGACAGCCAGTATATTTTTTGCGCCTTTGCTTTTAAGCTCCCGGGAGCAGGATTGAATTGTTGAGCCTGTAGTAAAAATATCGTCTAACAATATAATATTCCTGTCTTTTACGTCTTTTGCGGCCCTGAAGTTATCTTTTACGTTTTGATATCTCCTTCCCCGGTCGAGCTTTGTCTGAGAAGCTGTAAAATTTATAGTGTGTATTATATCATCCCGGAGTTCGATTTGGAAATATTGTGATAACTTTTCAGCTATGAGCGACGATTGGTTATAACCGCGGTCTTTAAGGCGCCCCGGGTGCAGAGGAACCGGCACTATATAGTCAAAATCTTCTGTTTCTATACCGTTGTGTTTAAAACTTATCTCTATAAG
>WJKZ01000267.1 GCA_014728785.1 Candidatus Omnitrophota bacterium | reverse complement strand
CTACTATAGAAAGTGACTTTTCTTTTGTGTATTGCTTCATACTAAAAATAAAAGAAAATATAAATTAGATGTTAAAAGATAGAAGGGAGAAATTTCTTCTTTCTATCCTCTATCTTCTATAAACCATGAGCCAAGAGCAATGACCTATGAACTATGAGCTATGAGCCATAAGCTATAAGCCATTTTAGTATGCACCCTTCCCCTTAAAAACTGCAGGCAAAGTCCACCATATTATCTTAAGGTCAAGGCCGAACGACCAGTTGTTTATATACCACAGGTCCCAGCGTACCCAGTTTCTAAATGTGAGCTCGCTTCTGCCTTTCACTTGAGAAAGTCCGGTTAATCCCGGCCGCACCGACAATCTCTCCATATGAGTATGAGTGTATTTCTCAACTTCTTCAGGCGTAGGCGGACGCGGCCCCACCAGGCTCATATCGCCTTTTAAGATGTTAAAAATTTGAGGCAGCTCATCAAGGCTGAATTTTCGCAAAAATTTTCCCACTTTCGTTATGCGCGGGTCGTCTCTCATCTTAAAGATTATTCCGTCCCTAACTTCATTTTTATGGAATAATTCGCTTTTAAGCGAGTCAGCCTTATCGACCATAGAACGGAATTTATATAAATTGAAAACTTTGCCCTTAAGCCCGCAGCGCCTCTGTGTATATAATACCGGCCCGGGAGAATTAATTTTTACCAAAAGCGAAATAATAAAGAGAAAAGGTGAAAGTATGACAATTGAAGCAAGGGATACTAAGATATCGGTAATACGTTTTAAGGCAATTTCTGCCGGGTGGTTCTTCCTTTGCTTGTAAGAAATGAGAGGGATCATACCCAGTTGATTTATAGAAAGGGGATAAAGTGTCCTTTCAAAGTCCGGCGGGGCCACCTTTAGGCCCATGCGTAAATCCCGGCTTTCTTCAATTAAATTATGGATATCTATATCGGGAGATGAGACTATCACTTCCTCGATGAAAAATTGTTTTGCAACTTTAGCCAAATCATCGACTCCTCCTAAAACCGGATAGCCTTTAAACTCAAGAATATTCCTATCATCCAAGAACCCTGCCACCTTAAGCCCCCATAAGGGATTCTTTTTTATCTCCTTAAGGATTATCTCACTCCTCTCTTCTGCCCCCACAACTAAAACATTTATATTGCGAAAGCCTTTAATAATCAGCCTCCTTAAGATAAGCCGCTTTACGGCCCTGAAAACGCTAAGAGTTAGGCAAAGCATGAAGAAACTTCCCAGGAATACCAGCCGGGAGAAAAACTTATATTTAGAGAAAAAAATCACCGCGGCTATGATAATAGCTGTATAAAAAATACTTAATACAACGCGTGCGGTTTCTTCAACTATAGTAAGGGTCCTGTCGGTTGAGTAGAGATGCTTAAGACTGAAAGTTATAAAAATAAATACCGCCCAGAGTATAAATATAAAATTATACTCTAGAAAATTAGGTAAAACCCCACCTTCAAAGTAGCCGTACCGTAAGAGGTAGGGAATATAAAAGCTTAGAGCTATAAGCAGGAAATCGATAAATAAATAAAGAGGGTAAATCCGGCGAAAGGTTTTAATCATTTTAAATTAAATATTTATTAGGCTTTTTGCTTTTTACAAATTTCATCCATTATGGAATCGATATCATACTTATAATTCCAGTCGGGATAATGGGACTTAAATTTATCAACCGATGATATATACCAGATATGGTCTCCTTTTCGGTTAACTTTGGAGTATTCAATTTTTGCGAGCTTCCCTAAAGCCTTCTCAAAATAACTTATAGCCTCTTTCATAGAAATATTTGAATGGCGGCTGCCGCCTATATTATAAACCTCACCCTTTTTGGGATTAAGATAAAAATGCCAGAAAGCATTTACTAAATCATAGGAGTGTATGTTATCTCTCACCTGTTTTCCTTTATAGCCGTATATTTTGTATTTTTGCTCTTTGGCGATGCATTTACAAAGGTATGCCAGAAAGCCGTGAAGCTCCGCTCCTTTATGCAGAGGCCCAGTTAGACAGCCTCCCCTGAAACTTGCGGTTTTAAGATTAAAATATCTACCATATTCCTGAACTAAAATATCAGAGGCAACTTTTGAGGCTCCAAACAGACTGTGAAGGCTTGCATCTATTGACATGCTTTCATCTATTCCTTCATAAAATTTATGGTTCTTTGGTAATTCCCAACGGGTATCTTTCTCAATCAGAGGAAGCCTGTTAGGGGTATCACCGTATACTTTGTTAGTCGAGGTAAATATAAATACGGCTTGCGGAGAATAAAGGCGGGTGTACTCAAGTAAATTAAGGGTTCCGTTGGCATTTATTTCAAAATCTGTAAAAGGCTCCCGGGCTGCCCAATCGTGTGAGGGCTGAGCAGCGGTATGGATTATTAAATCAAAGCTAAATTTTTTAAAAATTTCCTCAACTTCCGGCTTATCTCTTATATCAACAGATTTATGGATGTACTTATACTTGAATTCTCTTGAAAGGGCCTCTCTGATATCGGCGGTACTTGCCGCTTCACCGAAAAAGTAGGATCGCATATCATTATCTATGCCCACTACCTCAAAATCTTTTTCGATAAAAAACCTTACGGCCTCAGAACCGATAAGCCCGCAGGAGCCTGTGATTAATGCTTTTTTCACTTTAATGGTCCTTTCATTTAATTCAGCTAATGAATTCCAAATAATTATCTTTAGTTATAATCTCAAACTTTGAACCCTTGTAGGCCTTAAGCCATTCTTCCGGTGATTTACTCTTAGAATCACCCCATTTTATCTCATATCCGTACAAATTCCCATCGCGCTCTTCAATAAAATCTATCTCTTTCTGTTGATAAGTCCTCCAAAAATAATTATTGGATAAAATCCCCAAATATTCCTGTCTCTTAATTCTCTCCATTATTATATAGTTTTCCCATAACATGCCCAAATCATTGCGCACAGATAAAGGATTAAAATTATTTATTAAGGCGTTACGGATTCCCAAATCATAAAAGTAATATCTGGGGTTCTTGGATATTTCTTTACGTAAATTACGACTGAAACCGCTAAGCTTGATAATTACAAAAGTTTTTTGAAGAAGGTCAAAGTATTTATCTACTGTGTTTTTACTCATGCCCAACTGCTGGCCGAATTCATTATAAGAAATCTCTTTGCCGATTTGAAAAGCTAATAATTGCAATAATCTTACCAGTTTATCTGAATGGCGAATCCCTTCAAGCTCTAAAATATCCTTATAAAGATAAGAATTAACAATCTCTTTCAAATAGGCAGCTCTTTCTTTATCACTTTTAGCTAAAATAACCTCAGGATATGAACCATATATGAGGCGCTGCTCAAGTAAGGCATCTGTTTCTTTCCTGCTTTGTATATTATTTAATTCTAACTGAGCAAGCGGAAACATTCTTAAGGTATATTTTCTTCCAGTTAGAGGCTCCCCGATTTGCCTTGCTAAATCAAATGACGAAGAACCAGTTGCGATTATTTTAATATCTGAGACATGGTCAAGCAATAATTTGATGTTTATGCCGATATTTTTAACTTTTTGAGCTTCGTCTACCACGAGTAATTTGTTCTCGCCGGCAAAACTCTTTAACTTTTCTACAGACTGACTGCTGAGATAACTCTGAACAGTTACGTCTTCTCCGCTAACTAATAGATATTTTTCCTCCTGTTCTTTTAAAAAGTGTTTCAAAAGAGTAGTTTTTCCGCACCTTCTGGG
>WJKZ01000266.1 GCA_014728785.1 Candidatus Omnitrophota bacterium | reverse complement strand
GGCTTAAACGATGCCATAGATTTTTCTAGTTCTCAGGTTATGTTGCCCAAAAGAGGCTTTTTTAGAGGGTGGAAGGTGTATAAGCTGGCAAGAGTCTTAATTTTAAATGTTACCAACAAACTGAGAAAAGCTTTTTTGGGCAAAGAAAAAGCTAAACCCGACGTAGAGGAGTTTTTAACCACAGACAGGCGGAAGGACGGAGACAACAAGCAGGAGAAGTTTTCTTCGCAGGTCAATGGCCGGATTCCCGAAAATATATCTTCTCAGCAATCACGGAGAAGCAGGCCGGAAGGATATCCGGAAAAAGGCAAAAGTGCCGATGCAGATGTTTCCAAAATTTCTGAACTGGCCGGCGAATACCGTTCACACCTCCGCTACGAAGAGGCGGAAAAGTTATACAAAAAAGCTCTAAAGCTTTCTCCGGCGAATGTAAGCCTTCAGTTAGACCTGGCCTATATGTATACAGATATGTATAAGTTCGATGAAGCTGAGAAAATCTTCCTGAAAGTTCTTAGAAAAGAGCCGGACAACCTTGAAGCTACGGCAGGATTGGTGAGTCTTTATGTAGGCGATAAGCCGGAACATGATAAAGCGAAAGAGATAGTTAAGCACTGGCAGGAAAAATTTCCCGATAAATACGACACCAGGATTCTGGTTGCGCAGTATTATCAGGGCCTGGGCAGGCATGATAAAGCAAAGGATATTTTAATGGAAGCAATCAAAACGGACCCCCGGCGGTTTCGGGCCTATTACGATCTGGCATTGATTAACTTTCACTCCGGAGAAAAAGACAAGACCCTGCCTTTATTAAAAAAAGCTTTGAAGAGGCTTGATGATAATTTTTCCGGCGAAGAAAAGGAGAGTCTCAGGAGTGATTGCTATTTTCTTTTAGGCCGATTATATAATACATTTAATGAATACGAAAAGGCAGAGGATGTTTTAAAGAAAATAAAAGAAGAATGCCGGAATAGCAGCGATTATTATTTTATTCTGGGAGAGGCTTATCTGGGCCAGGAGAAGGTCAGAGAAGCCAGAGAGCATTTTTTGACGGCAAAAAGAATTAATCCCTACAAGGCGGACTATTACTTTGCTTTAAAAAGATGTTATGACAAGCAAAACAAGGGCAAAACCTACGATTTTTTGAAGGACAATTTGGTTTCTAATTACAGAAAAATTGCAAAGATTGTCCTGGCAAATGATATCAGACTCGTCTGTGTACAATACCCCATGTGCAGCGTGGAGCCGCTTAAAAACATACTTTCAGGTATCGAGGGGATAACTTTTGTTGATAATGAAGAAAAATTCAAAAGAGTTGTAGACCGCACGGTTTATGGAGATTATTTCCTTGACAGATGTGGCAGAGTTTTCGGGCACGCCACCTCCAAAGGCAACAGGTTGTTAGCGGAGAGTATTGCCGAAACTATACTGAAAGAACCGGAAGGGCTGGAGAGGTAGAGCCGGCTTTTTTGATTTTTCTGAATTAAAAAGATTGCTCAAAGTGGCTGCAGGTTATTTTTTTAGACAAAATATATCGATTTTATCGACAAATGTGGTAAAATAATTGTGTTTAGAATATGCCGTATTTCAGGAGCTAAAGAATTTAAGAATTTGCAGATTTAAAATAGAGAAAATATAGTTGATAAAGCGCTATTTGTAAGAGAGGAGGTGAGTAGTGAAAAAAGCAATAATTGCTTTATTTGTTTGCACAATATTTATAGGGTGCGCATCTCCGGGTTCGAGAAGAGAAGGGCATTCCGACAGTGAAATGAGCACGGCCGAGCAGGCAATCCTTCAGGAAAGATTAGATAAGCTCGAAAACAACCAGAGAGAGATATTGCTTAACATGAAAGAACTTCTGAGAATGTTGTCCCGGATATATAAAGAAAAATATTGATTTAAAAAAGAGATATTTTTCTTAAAACCGGAGGAGGTTGGTTTATTTTATGAAGGCGGCAAGAGTAATTATTATGGGCTGTTTTATGTTCTTTATGGCGGGTTGTTTTGCCGTAGTAGATGAGAGAGGGGATGAACGCCGTATTAAGGCGGTAATTATAAGCAGTGAGGAAACAAATGATTTGCTGAATAAGGTCGAGGGACAGGAGCCTCATGCAGAATACGATTTAAGACCTTTTCAGAAGCCGGAAAATAAAAAATAAATTCTATCTTAATAGTTTCCGGAATATTAAATTTTTCCGCTTCCTTCAGAATACCTCAGGATAAGGTGGATTTAGTCTTCGTACAGACAGAAACCTTTCCGGATTTCTTTCCAGTGTTCGCCAGATTTTTCTTGACCGCTAAGATCTTCAAGGTATAATAAATTTCCAGGCCACGGAGGAGGTGATGTATTATTGGTAACTGTAATAAATGGTGCGGGCAACTTGGCAGAAGTTGCTTTTTTTATTCAATAAGGATTAAGTGGGGAGGAGTCGTATGTTTGAGAAAAATTTCAAGATAATGAGTAATTCAGGAGACCACCTTAAAGTCGAAATAATAGAAGAGGCTCTTTTGGCTTATATGCGCAAGGATATGAAAAGAAACGATATAGTGTTTGGGGTGATCGAGAAAAATTCTGATAGGCGCGCTTCTCCTGAATATTCAAAATATCCTGTATTCAGAGAATAGCTCTTTAGCGTATAGTTTTATCTTTATTGGCCTGCCCGGCTGTTTTGAAAGGTAAATGTATTTTATAAATAGGATGAAAAAGCTTTTATTTTTTGTTTTAATCTGCATATTTGCCCTGACGCTCAGGGCGGAGCCTTTCAGAGAGCACCTCATTACCCATCTGGATGCTTTGGCGGAAGAGATGTTTCAGGGTTACAACCTTGACAATTCAGCCATATTTTACCAATATTTTGCCGATAAAATGAAGCCCATAAAAAGCAAAGAGAAGTATGAGGCGTTGTATAAAAACCCCTACAAAAAAGAGCTGGGATATATAG
>WJKZ01000265.1 GCA_014728785.1 Candidatus Omnitrophota bacterium | reverse complement strand
TGCTCCACATTCATTATGGCCTCATTTATGGCTCTTTTATTTCTCTTGTGGCTTATGCTGGAACGCAAAGATTCGTTAAGTTCATCCAGCCAGCCTCTGGTAAAAAGATAATAATCTGTGTATGCTTCCTCGGTGGGTCGGCTCGGATAATCCTTGAAATCAACATACACCTGTTCTTCCTTCTCTATCTTTTTCTTACGGATAAACTTCTCCCGCAGGGTCCTGCAGCCGGTCAGAACCGAAATGGTAATACCTAATATTAATAAAAAATACAGCGTATGTCTCATTATAAAATTATATCATATACTTTTTAAAAAACCCATTAAAACCGGAGCTGATATTTTTCTTCAGGGGTTAATGTAATTTACCTTCTGCAGATATAACCCCTGAGGCGGCGCAGGTTTATTTACATAATCCGCCTTTTTATTAATTATAGAGTCAATCTGCTTAATGTCAATCGAACCTGCGGATATGTTTACCATCAAATATACTATGTTCCTGGCCATATTTCTTAAGAATCCGGTGGCTTCAATGTCAATATAAATCAAAGAACCCTTTTTCTTTATCTCTATTTTTTTTATCTCCCTGAGGCAATCTTTATATTTTTTTGCCTCCTTGGCAAGTGCGGAAAAGTCTTTTAAGCCGGTAAGGATATTCCCACTTTTCTTCATGGTTTCCAGGTTCAGACGATTCCCTATATGCCAGGAAAAATCTTTTAAAAAAACCGAAGGCTTCTTTTTGTTTAGTATAATATAACGGTATACTTTGGTCTTCGCATCAAATCTTGAATGGAAATGTAAAGGTACCTGTCTGATCTTTTTTATATATACATCAGAGGGTAAAAATGAATTTAAAGCACTTTTTATGCGCTGTAAGGCAATACCGGTATTTACGGTAAAATTTACCGCCTGGCCCCTGGCATGAACTCCCCGGTCTGTGCGGGAAGAATAAACTACCCTGATTTTTCTGCCGAAAAGTTTCTGGAGGGCATCTTCCAAAACCTTCTGGACAGTAACTTCACTCCTGTTCTTCTTATTCTGAATCTGGAAACCAAAATACGACGTACCTATATATTCCAGTTCCAGAAATATATTCTTTTCCCCGGATGACGCCATTGTTAATTTAAAGATTAATCCGGATTAAAGGAGTAATTCGGCTATCTGCACGGCATTGAGAGCAGCCCCTTTTCTCAAATTATCTGCTACGCACCACATCCAGAAAGATTTTTTTCTGTAAAGGTTGGGTCGCAGCCGGCAAACATAGACAGGATCTTTTCCTTCGGCGTCCAGGGGAAAACACAAAGACTCTCCTGAATATTCAACACCGGCGGAATTATTCAGGACACCGGCGATTCTGCTCAAGCTTGCATTTTCTTTGGTCGTAAAATGAATCGATTCGCAATGAGAAGTAAACACCGGCACCCTTGCGCAGGTCGCCGAAATCTTTATGCGCCGGTCGTTGAATATTTTATGTGTCTCTCTCACAACCTTCCATTCCTCGCCTGTATAGCCGTCCTCTGCGGGTGAACCTATCCTGGGAATAACGTTAAAGGCTATCTGCGGGCCGAATACCCTGTTCGGACCACTTAATTTCTTCGCCAGGCAATTAAAATCCTTATCCTTATTATTCTCCACTACCTCTCTGGTTTCTTCCCACAATCCCAGCGATGCTTTTCGCCCCGCCCCTGAAGTAGCCTGATAGCTGCTTAGTATTATCTCTTTAAGACCAAAAGTTCTGTATATATCAGCGAGAGCTACCACCATCTGAATGGTGGTGCAATTAGGATTTGCTATAATCCCTTTGTGCCTGATTACCTCTCCTTTATTTATTTCCGGAACAATCAAAGGCACATTTTTTTTTAGACGGAAATCGCTACCGTTATCAATAACAACAGCTCCCTTTTTTACAAATTTATCCGCATACAAAACAGATGCGCCCTTTTCGCCTTCGGTACCTGCAAAAAGTGCTATATCGATATTGCTAAAATCGGAATCCTCTATGGCTTCTACCTCGTAGTCTTCTCCTTCTATTTCTATGGAACGTCTGGAACGGGCAAAAACTCTTAAATTATTTATAGGAAATTTTCTTTCTTTCAGGATTTTTATTATCTCAACCCCAACAGCACCTACGCCTATAACTGCTACATTTTTCTTCATAGTCTATTTCATCACCTTTCCTTCTTCCGCGGTTACGGCTCAGCCGTCCATTATATTTTTTGCCACTAAATCTCCGACTTCAGAGGTTGAATACCCCATGCGGCCGGCGCCCAGAGACTTGACTTTGTTTTTCACTACATCCCTGCAGGCCTCTTCCACCCGGCGGGCCGCGGATGCTTCTCCCACCTCTTCCAAAAGCATTCCCAGAGCACTTATTGCCGCTAAAGGGTTAATTGAATTCTTCCCTGTATATTTGGGAGCGCTGCCTCCTATAGGCTCAAACATGCTCACTCCTTCCGGATTGATATTGCCGCCTGCGGCTATCCCCATACCGCCCTGAATCATCGCTCCTAAATCGGTTATTATATCCCCGAACATATTATCCGTAACAATAACATCAAACCATTCGGGATTCTTGACCATCCACATGCAGGTGGCATCAACATGGGCATAGTCGGTTTTTATCTCAGGGAAATCCCTGGCCACTTTATGGAAAGTCCTCTCCCATAAATCAAAAGCAAAAGTTAAAACATTTGTTTTTCCGCAAAGAGTTAATTGTTTTGTCTTATTTTTCTTTTGGGCGCACCTAAAAGCATACCTGATGCATCTTTCTACCCCCTTATAAGAATTTATGCTTTCCTGAACCGAAACTTCATATTCGGTGCCTTTTCTCAAAAAACCTCCGGAACCGCAGTAAAGGCCTTCGGTGTTTTCCCTGACTACCACAAAATCGACATCCTCCTCCCTCTTATCCTTCAGCGGGCAGAAATCTCTGTTATAAAGTACTACCGGCCTCAAGTTTATATACTGGTCTAACTCAAAACGCAGGCGCAACAAAATTCCCTTCTCCAGTATTCCCGGTTTCACCTGGGGATGGCCTATGGCTCCCAGATAAATAGCGTCAAAGTTTTTTAATTCTTCTATTGCTGAATCGGGCAAAATGTCGCCGGTTTTTAAATATCTGTCTCCCCCAAAATCATAATTAACGGTTTCGTATTTAAAACCCTCTTTTGAAGAAACGGCTTCCAGAGTTTTTAACCCTTCTCTTACTACCTCAGGGCCTGTGCCGTCACCGGGTATTACCGCTATCCTGTAACTTTTTTTGCTCATCCTAAAACCTCCGGTAGATTAGAACTACAAACAAAATCCAAGTTATACTTCAAATCTCGCCTAAAAAAACTAACCTTTAATTTTGGTATAATAAACTTCACCTTTTTTTAACCCAGTTTATTAAACCGCCGGATTCTATTATTTCTTTAAGGAAAGGAGTAAAAGCCTTAGTTCGATAAATTGTCTCCTCCTTTGTATCCTTTATCAGGCCCTTTAACAGGTCTACCTCAAGTAAAGTATGGTTGCCGATTTTTTCTACCTGGGGTAATTCCACAATAGGCAGGCCGATATTTATAGAGTTACGAAAAAATATTCTGGCAAAACTCTTGGCTATAACAAGCGATACGCCGCAACCGCGGATAGCCCACGGTGCATGCTCCCGGCTTGAACCACAACCGAAGTTTTCCCCGGCGACTATAATATTTCCCTTGCGTACCCGGCGAGAAAAATCAGGGTCGATATTCTCCATACATTTTGAACCGAGAAATTCCAGATTCTGGGAATCCAGGTATTTTGCTGCTATTATGTCATCGGTGTTTATATTGTCGCCGAATTTATGTGTCCAGCCTTTTATAAACATATGTGCACCAAAAAACCTTTAAACTACCTCTGCCGGATGAGCAATACGTCCTGTAACACTGCTTGCCGCCGCGACAGCAGGAGAAGAAAGATAAACAAAACTCTCAGGGCTGCCCATCCTTCCTATAAAATTCCTGTTAGTTGTAGCTATGGCAACCTCACCCTTATCCAATATGCCGGTATGACCCCCCAGACAGGGGCCACAGGTAGGAGGTGAAATTATAAAACCGGCGTCAGAGAAAATATTAAGATATTTTTTCCTCTCAGCCTGAGAATATATTTTGTGGGTGGCCGGAAGCACAATCCCTCTTACCCCTTTCTTTATTTTCCTGCCCCGAAGAATCCCGGCGGCTATTTTAAGGTCGCTTAAGCGCCCGTTGGTACAGGAGCCTATAACGACCTGATCTACTTTCACTTTTTTCAGCTCGTCCACATCTTTTACGTTGCTGGGAAGATGCGGACAGGCCACCTGCGGCTTTAATTTATCCACTTTTATTTTTATTATTTTTTCATAAACAGCATCCCTATCGCTTTTTTCAATTTTTATGGCTTTAAGGCGAGGATTAACCCCGGATAAATATTTAACGGTTACCTCATCCGGCTCTATCACCCCGGTCTGGGCGCCGGCCTCTATAGCCATATTGCACATAGAAAACCTGTTATCCATATCCATTTTTTTTATCACCCTG
Organism: Candidatus Omnitrophota bacterium; assembly: GCA_014728785.1. GTDB lineage: Bacteria > Omnitrophota > Gorgyraeia > Duberdicusellales > 4484-171 > WJKZ01. Next base: position 391 of record WJKZ01000265.1, on the reverse strand, counting down.
CCGGTAAACTCCATAACTTTATAAAGCGCCCCGTCCACTCCTATTTCTCCGATTGTTTTTAATATCAGGTCTTTTCCGCCTGTCCAGCGAGGGAGCTTGCCTTCATAGACAAATTTAATAGTTTGGGGTCTTTTAAACCAGCATCTACCTTCTTTTATGGCTGCCGCCAAATCCGTAGAGCCCACCCCAAAACTGGCTGCCCCCAAGGCTCCATAAGTACAGGTGTGAGAATCTGCCCCGATAATCAAATCTAGAGGCTTAATAAGGCCTTTCTCGGGAAGAAAAGCGTGCTCTACGCCGCAGGAATTTATATCATAGAAATGTTTTATCTTAAATTGCTTTGCAAAATCCCTGAGCATCTTTACATTATTGGCAGCTTTCTTATCTCTTG
>WJKZ01000264.1 GCA_014728785.1 Candidatus Omnitrophota bacterium | reverse complement strand
TTATGCAAAGGGCAGAAGGAAGGAATTAAATAATTTTAATTTTGCAATTGTGGGTACACGTACACCGACTATTTACGGAATAAAAATGGCTGACTTTTTTGCTTCTCAATTGGCGTCAATAGGAGCAACCATAGTCTCCGGATTGGCCAGAGGTGTCGATAGCGCCGCGCACCGGGGAGCATTAAAAAACGGCACAACAATAGCAGTTTTGGGCAGCGGGCTTTTGAACATCTATCCGAAGGAAAATTCAAAATTAGCTAAACGAATCTGCGAAAACGGACTTGTGGTTTCAGAATTCCCTCTTAATACCCCTCCTTTAAGGGAAAACTTTCCCCGCCGAAACCGAATAATCAGCGGACTCTCTAAAGGGGTATTGGTTGTGGAGGCGTCTTCCCGCAGCGGAGCAATCATAACCGCTAATCTGGCTCTTGAACAAAACCGGGAAGTATTTTCCCTGCCGGGCAGTATAGATTCTCCTCTCAGTAAAGGTACAAATAATTTAATCAAGCAGGGAGCAAAATTAGTTGATTCCGTCTCCGATATTCTGGAAGAATTCAATATAAATTTTAAACAAGAAGACAAGCCTTCTCCCAGATTATCCCTCAATTCTGAGGAAGAGACGATTTTTAAATTGGTCAAATCTGAAAGAAGCATTTTTCTGGAAGAGATAATGCATAAAAGCGGTTTAGCCGCCCCTGATATAAACAGGGCGCTTTTGCAACTGCAAATTAAAGGTATAATTCGAGAAATCAAGCCCTTATGCTATACCAGTTCATTGTAGCAAGCTTAAGGAGGATTAAGTGAGTAAATATTTAGTTATAGTCGAATCACCCACAAAGGCAAAAACAATAAATTCTATTTTAGGTAAAGAATACGAGGTAGCATCTTCCATGGGGCATGTTGTGGATTTGCCGGCTGATAAGATTTCGGTAGATATAAAAAATAGTTTTAATCCAGTTTACAAAATTATTCCGGGAAAAGAAAAAATAATTTCCCAGTTGAAAGAAAAAGCTAAAGGGAAAAGCGTTATATATCTTGCTACCGACCTCGACCGTGAAGGAGAAGCAATAAGCTGGCATATTAAACAGGTTATCCCCTCGGACGGTAAAAAATTTTTAAGAGTAACATTCCACGAGATAACGGAAGACGCCTTAAAGGAAGCATTTGCAAAGCCTGCCGGTTTAAATATACAAAAAGTAGATGCTCAGATTGCCCGCCGGGTTCTGGACAGAATAGTAGGCTATTCACTTTCGCCTCTTTTATGGAAAAAAATCGTCAGAGGGTTGTCGGCGGGAAGAGTGCAGTCTATCGCCTTGAAATTTATTATAGAGAGAGATAAAGAGATAAAAGATTTTAAACCGGAGATAACTTATTATGTGAATGCTAAATTCGATATCGACGGCCGGGCATTTGAAGCTAAGCTGAAAAAATATAAAGGCAAAAATGCAGTTTTTAAGAGTAAACCCGAGGCCCAGGCCTGTATAAAGGATATAAAATACGGGCCGTTTAAGGTTGCAAACGTAGAAACACGCCAGAGCAGTCGTAGGCCACCGCCACCTCACACAACTTCTCTACTTCAACAGGAAGCTTTTAATCGTCTTAAGTATTCGGCCCAGAAAACTATGCTGATTGCTCAAAAATTATATGAAGGTGTTACCATAGGTGAAAAGAACATAGGTCTGGTAACTTATATGAGAACAGATTCGTTTCATATAAGCCCTAAAGCACGGCAGCAAGCGAAAGATTTTATCAGGGAGAAATTCGGACAAGAATATTTGCCGGCTAAAGACTACGTACACCGCAAAAGAAAGGGAGCCCAATTAGCTCATGAAGCTATACGCCCCACAAGTATTCTGCGGACGCCACAGGAAGTATCGGGTTATTTATCTTCTGACGAAAACAAACTATATGAACTTATCTGGCAAAGATTCGCGGCTTCTTTTATGAAAGAAGCCCTGTATAAAAATACAAAAATACACATTGTTTCGGACAAATGCGAGTTTTTGCTGGAAGGCAGTAGTATTGTATTCGACGGCTTCCTTAAACTCAGAAACAGGGAAGATTCCCGGGAGCTACCGGCGGTAAAAAAAGACCAGAAAGTAAAAGCAGGAAGTATGACAGCAGATAAACATACTACCAAACCTCCTCCCAAATACAACGATGCCTCCTTCGTTAAGCTCTTGGAAGATAAAGGTATAGGGAGACCTTCAACTTATGCGCCTACCATTTACACTCTTATCCGGCGTAACTACATACGCCGGGAAAAGCGGGCATTCATCCCCACAGAGTTGGGTATAAAAGTCAACAACTTGCTTACTAATTTTTTTCCGCGCATAATGGATGAGAACTTCACCGCTCAAATGGAAAAACAACTTGACGAGGTTGAGGAAGGAAGACTTAAATGGAATAGAATATTGGAGGATTTCTATCCCGGTTTTAAAAAAAGAGTAGACGAAACTCTTAACCAGGTCAAAAAAGAAGTCGAGTTTGTCGAAAAGAAATGTCCTAAATGCGGAGGACGCCTGGTTATCAAATGGTCCAGAAAGGGGCGTTTCTTGAGCTGTGAACATTTTCCAAGATGCCGTTATGCAGAGAGTATTACTACGGGCGTTAAATGCCCTGAATGTAAAGATGGTGAGCTAATCGAAAGGCGTAACAGAAGAGGTCAGTTTTTTTACGGCTGCAGCAAATTTCCAAAGTGTAATTATACTTCCCGGGATTTGCCGTCCGATGAGAAAAATACAGAATAAAAAATGATACCTTTTTCTTATTATGCTGAAAAATTCATAGACTACATTTCGATAGAAAAAAACTACTCTCCCTATACCGTTTCAAATTACAAAGCTGATCTCAGAGAATTTGAGAATTTTATTCAATCCGGAGAAAAGAAAGATTTAAAAAATATAGATTATTTTATTTTACGTAAATTTTTAAGTAATCTCAGCGAAAAAAAACTGGGCCGGAAAACTTTGAGCAGAAAGATATCTACTCTGAAAAGTTTTTTTAAGTTTTTGATGAGAGAGGGGGTAATAAAAAATAATCCGGCATCGTCTCTGATCTATCCCCGGCTGGAAAGACAATTGCCTAAATTCCTTACCGAAGGAGAAGTACAAAAAATACTGGAACTGCCCCGGAAAAATGATTTATGGGACCTGAGAGATAAAGCCATTTTGGAATTCCTGTATTCGACGGGAGCAAGAGTGTCAGAGATGGTGTCTT
>WJKZ01000263.1 GCA_014728785.1 Candidatus Omnitrophota bacterium | reverse complement strand
TTCACGCATCTTTTTAAACATAGAGAAGACTTCTATCCAATCATTATCGGTGTAAGGAACTTCACCTTGGAGAGTCTTAATAAATTTTTCCTCTCCCATAGTATTAAAAGCCCACTCTATAGCCAGCGCATAGAGTAGCCAGCTTTCTCCCCATCCGCATATAAAACCGGAAGCTTCGGTATTACCCTCTATTTTTTTGGCATAATCGATGAATTCATTAAAAGTAGCGGGGGGAGATTCTTTATCCAGCCCGACTTCTTCGAACAGGCTTTTATTGTAAAGAAACTCAAGAACAGTTATATCTATAGGTACTCCGTAAATCCCTTCCTCCACCGTATAGACATTGTTTTTTTTGAAGCTTACAACACCCAGGGCCTGGGGAAAAAACCGTTCTTCCCAGGAAGGAGAACCGTTTTTCATATAGGGGGTGAGTTTTAAAATATAACCGGCTTTTATAAAGGAGGCGAGAATCTTTTTTTCTCCTAAGATGCCGAAAATGTCGGGTAAGTTACCCGCTCTGGCTGCAGCAATTACTTTTTGGGAATAAATGTCAGGCGGGGAAAAAAGTTTAAATTCTACCTCTATGCCTTTCTCTTTCTCGTATATCTCGGCCAGGTTTTTTAGAGCATCATCGCGGTCGTTCATCCAGTGCCAGACAACTATTTTATCTCCTTCATCTTTATCCGTGAAAGGCGAACATCCTGAAATCAATAAAATAAAAGTCAAAAAAGCAACAAATCTTAAAAACAGCCGCATACCACCTCCTCTAATAAATTACAGAGAATATAGGGACTCTCAATTTATCATATTTTCAAAATAAATGCAACATTTCAGTCGAAGACGACTGTTTTGTTCCCGTACACCAGTATTTTTCTCTCAAGATGCCACCTAACCGCCCTGCTCAGGACTACTCTCTCCAGCTCCTTGCCTTCTATTTTTAAGTCCGCCAAAGAATCACGGTGGCTTACTCTGGTTATATCCTGCTCGATTATGGGACCTGAGTCCAGTTCCTCGGTGACGTAATGACTGGTGGCTCCTATAATCTTAACGCCTCTCTCGTAAGCCTGGCGGTAAGGCGAGCCTCCGGCAAAAGCCGGCAGAAAGGAGTGATGTATATTTATTATCCGGTTTGAAAAAAACTCTGCAAATTCAGGGCTGAAAATCTGCATATAGCGTGCCAGGACCAGAAGCTCTATCTCGTTTTTTTTAAGGATTTCCAGTTCGCGCTGTTCGGCTTCTTTTTTGTTTCCTTTTGTTTTGGGAGAATATAAAAAATTTATTCCGTAATTTCCGGCAATGTCTTCGACCTCTTTGCAGTTACTGACTACTAAAGATAACTTGCCTTTAAAATAGTTTTGTTTAAATTTTAACAATAAATCATAAAAACAATGAAGGTGTCGTGATACAAAAACGGCTACTTTGGGCATATGGGTACTGAAATAAAGATTCCAGTGCATATCAAATTTTTTTGCCAGAGACATAAATTCCGAAGGGATGTCCTGGGGGCTGATATTAAAGCCTTTCAAAGACCAGGCTATACGCATGAAGAAAGTATTGGTCTCGGAGTCTATGTGTTGGTCGGCGTGCTCTATATTTCCATTGTTCTGGTAAATAAAATTGGTTATGCTGGCGGTTATACCTTTTCGGTCGGGGCACGAAATTAAGAGTATTGCTGCGCTCATCCTTATATATGACAAGTAAGGAAGAAAAGTGTTTTATTAGGGGGAAGATTGCTTCAAGTACCTGAAATATTCCCCGTCAGTGGTTAATATCAAGATTGTATCTTTGTCAACCGTATCGTTATATGTCTTTAATGTCTGCAGAAAAGAATAAAAATCGGGGTCTTTGTTATAAGCATCCGCATATATTTTAGTAGCTGTTGCATCTGCTTCACCTTTTATTTTTTGGGATTTTTTATAGGCTTCAGACCTGATTTTCTTTAACTCTTTCTCTGTCTTTCCCCGTATTTCTGCCTGGGCGCCTCTTCCTTCCGACCTGTATTCTTCAGCAGCTCTCTTTCTTTCGGCAATCATTCTGTCATAAACCTTCTGCCTTACTTCTTCTACATAATTCAGGCGTTTTATCCTCACATCCAGAAGTTCTATGCCGTACTGAGGGACCAGTTTTTGAGCATTAGCAAGAACCACCTCTCTTAATTGATCCCGGCCTTTTTTTACTTTTTCTAACTGGCTTTCCTCGATGAATAGTTTACCTTCCTCTTTTATTTTTTCGAAGTTTTCTATAATACGGTTCGAGGAGCGGACGATTTCGACTAAATTATGCGAAGTCACAACATCTCTTACTGCCGCATCGATTATATCATCGAGACGGGTATGAGCACCTGTTTCATCATAAACAGACTCAAAGAACTTAAGGGGGTCTGCTATTTTCCACCGGGCGGTAGTGTCGATTTTGATATACCTTTTATCTTTGGTTGGAATTTGATTAGGGTCGCCGTCCCATTCAAGAATCCTTTTTTCGAAAAGATTTACTTTCTGGATAAAAGGTATTTTTAAATGAAGCCCTGCTTCTGTTACCGGTCCTCCTATGGGGTCCCCGAACTGAGTTATAATCGCCTGTTTCCCTTCGCTAAGGGTATAAAAGGGGTTACCTATCAAAACAAGCATTAAGATTACTATCAGACTTATAAGTTTTCCTGCGTTATTCTTTTTCATTTTTTAGCTTAAGCATTGGCAGAATCCCTTTTTCCTCAGGGTCCACTATATATTTTTTACCTGTTTTTTGGAGAATACTGCTTAAATAATCCAGATAAAGACGTTTTCTGGTAACATCTTTAGCCTGAGCGTACTCATTATAGAGTAATACGAATCTGTCGGCGTCGCCCTTAGAATTATTAATAGTCTCGAGAGCATAGCCTTCTGCGTTCTGAATCATTTGTTCGGCTTCGCCCTTGGCCTGAGGTATTCTTTTATTATAGTATTGCCAGGCCTGGTTGATAAGAGTTTCCCGTTGCTGTTTAGCTTCGTTTACCTCGTTGAAAGCAGGTTTTACCGGGTCGGGAGGATTGACATCCTGTAACTTAACGGTCACAATTTGTATTCCGGCTCCGTAGGAGTCAAGTATTTCCTGGATTCTTTTCTGGACCGCGTTGTTTACCTCAATCCGTTTTAAGGTTAGAACTTCGGTAAAGGTGTAGTCCCCTACTACCTGGCGCATTACAGCTTCTGATATATCCCGCAGGGTCCTCTCGGGCCGGCGGATATCATAAAGAATTTTATAAGGGTCTTTAACCCTGAACTGCACAATCCATTCAAGGTCTAATACATTGAGGTCGCCGGTGAGCATCAAAGATTCGTCTTGATAGGAGCGGGGACTGTAACGGGTCCTTACTCCCGGCTGGATGGTCCGGAATCCGAATTCCTGCTTGTATACGTATTTTACCTTGACCGGAGTAACGCCTTCGACAAAAGGTATTTTAAGATGCAGCCCCGGCTGGGTAGTACGCACAAATTTACCGAACCTTAATACTATTCCTACTTCATTAGGCTGGATAGAATAAAATATATTGGTGACCACAATAATCAGGAGAATAATTACTATCACCACCCCCGGATTTGTAAAGAAACCGGGGCCTTTGGAGTGAAATTTGCTCTTGAACCGATTGATTATCTCGTCGGGGTTTTTGGCTTCAAAATCCATAGC